>NZ_JBFTSF010000098.1:0-23033 GCF_056399905.1 Cupriavidus sp. 01L46 | reverse complement strand
CCGTGCGCTTGCGACAGCCTCATGGCCTGGCCAACCCGCATGGCTTCGATTACGAGTTCTGGCTGATGGCGGCCGGGCTTGGCGCCACTGGCCATGTGCGCGATGCCATCGGCGAGCCGCAGGACGCTGTCGGCGAACGGCTGGCGTGGCGGATCGCGCGATGGCGGGCGCAGGTGCGCGATCACGTCTTGCAAAGCCTGCCAGCCGATGCTCGCTTCGCCCCGGTGCTGGCGGCCCTCGTGGTGGGCGATCAGCAAGGCATCCAGCAGCGGGACTGGACCTTGTTCACGCGCACCGGCATCGGCCACCTGATCAGCATTTCCGGCTTGCATATCACCATGATTTCCGGCCTGTTCTCCAGCTTGGTTCATTGGCTGTGGCGGCATTCGTTCGGGCTCGGGCGATGGCTGCCGCGGCCCTTGCCGCTGTGGTGGCCGGCGCGCCGCGCCGCGCTGGTGGGCGCGGTGATCGCGGCCCTCGTCTACGGCCTGCTGGCGGGCATGCAGGTGCCGGCGCTGCGCACCGTGTCGATGCTGGTGGTGGCGGCGCTGGCACTCTGGAGCGGGCGCACGCCGCCGGCCTCGCTGGTGCTGGCCTGGGCGGCGTTCGTGGCGATCGGGCTCGACCCCTGGGCTGTGCTGTCGCCCGGCTTCTGGCTTTCCTTCGGCGCGGTGGGCGTGATCTTCCTGGCGGCGGCGCAACCGGCCAATCAGTCCGCGCTGACGCGTTGGCAGCGTGTTTGCGCCAGCCTTGGGCAGGCCGCGCGCACGCAATGGTCCGTCACTATCGGGCTGGTGCCGCTGACCTTGCTGCTGTTCCAGCAGATCTCGGTGATTTCGCCGCTGGCCAATGCAGTGGCAATCCCGCTGGTCAGCCTGCTGGTGACGCCGATGGCCTTGCTGGCGGCGGCGGTGCCCGCGCCGGTGGCGGGCTGGCTGCTCAGCCCCGCGCACCTGCTGCTGCACTGGCTGGTGCTGGGCCTGGAGTGGCTGTCGGCGCCGCCTTGGGCGGTGTGGCAGGCCGCGCACGCCGGGCCGGCGGCGCTGGCGCTGGCGGTGCTCGGCGCGCTGCTGTTGCTGGCGCCCGTGCCCYGTGGCGTGCGCGCGCGCCTGCATGGCGTGGTACTGCTGTTGCCGATGGTGCTGGCGGGGCGGCAGCCAGTGGCGCACGGGGAGTTTCGCGCCACTGCGATCGATATCGGGCAGGGCACGGCGGTACTAGTGGAAACGCGCTCGCGCGTGCTGCTCTACGATGCCGGGCCGGCTTACGGCTGGGGCGCCGCGCGTGGCGAATTGGGCAACAGCGCCGGCGCGCGGGACATCGTGCCGTTCCTGCGCGGCGCTGGGGTGCGCAGGCTGGATACGCTGGTGATCAGCCATGAAGACGCGGACCATGCGGGCGGTGCGCGCGACATCATGGCGGCGCTGCCGGTGGACAGCCTGCTATCGGGCGCGCCGCCGGGGCATCGGCTGCTGGTGCCGCCGGCGAGCGCTGCGCACCTGGAGGCGCAGCCTTGCGAGGCGGGGCAGCAGTGGGAGTGGGATGGCGTGCGTTTTGCCATGCTGCATCCCTTGCCGGGCGCCGCGCAGAATGCCGCCATCGACAGCAATGCGCGCAGTTGCGTGCTCAAGGTGGCGGGCAGCGCGCGCAGCCTGCTGCTGACCGGCGATATCGGCCGGCGTGACGAGGCGGCGCTGTTGGCGCGCCTGTCGACGCAAGACTTGCGCGCGGACTTCCTGCAAGTGCCGCATCACGGCAGCAACACCTCATCGAGCGGCGCGTTCCTGGCCGTGGTGGCGCCGGAGGTCGCGCTGTTCCAGGTGGGCTACCGCAACCGCCACCGGCATCCTCGGCCCGAGATCTGGGACCGCTACGGTTCGCACGAGATCGCCCGCTATCGCAGCGACGAGACCGGCGCGGTCCAGCTCACGACGCGCGGCGAGTCTTACGCGCTGCAGGCTTACCGCCAGCACGCGCGGCGCTACTGGCGCGCGGCGCCGCCTGCGCCTCGCTGAGATGCGCGGGCTCGGCCTGGGCGATGCGGCGCTCGCGCAGGTGCGCCTTGGCGCGTTGCAGGCCGGCGGAGACGGTATCGGCGCGCTCCAGGGCGACGCCTGCTGCCAGCACGTCGCCCAGCACGAGGTGGCAGATGCGGGAGGTCATCGGCGTGTAGACCTCGCTGTCTTCCTCCACGTCCGAGAACACGCAGACGTCCGCCAGCGCGGCCAGCGGCGAGCCGCTGTGGGTCAGCGCCAGCACGCTGGCGCCGCTGGCGCGGGCGAGCGTGGCGGCGGCCAGCATGTCCCAGGTGCGCCCGCTGTTCGAGACCAGCACGGCCACGTCGCCGGGCCCGAGCAGCGCCGCTGACATGCTGAAGACGTGCGAGTCCGAATAGGCCACCGTGGGCATGCCAAGGCGGAAGAACTTGTGCTGGATATCCAGGGCGACGATGCCCGAGTTGCCGCAGCCATAGAACTCGATGCGCCTGGCCGCGGCGAGCAGCTGGATGCCATGTTCGATCTGGTCGCGCAATGGTGGGCTGGGACACGCCCGCGCGCTCGGCCAGCTCGGGCATCGACAAGCGGATCACGCTGGCGCCGTGGCGGGCGACATAGTCGGCAAGGCGGCGTTCGGAGGGGCGGAGCGTGTCATAGACGGCAAGAATTCGGTCGCGCATGGTAGGGCAGGGATGGGCTGTCTGTGCCGGGGAATTGTTCTGGCTTTGGCCCCGGAGTCCGTGGCTCGACGGATCGAGCGGCATGTAGATATTCTACATAATCAGAGGCGGGATCATGGCGGCTTCAACGTCGCACCCGAGTAGGGATTTCACCTATGTGCGCCAAATATGCCATGAATAAAGCGCTTTGTGGTGTTCGTGCATAGTGCTTTCAATTTGGCTTTCGATATAATGTAGAAAATCTACAAACAATAGCGCCAACCGGCGCTCGCTAGTCCCACCAGTCCTCCCGGATACGATCAGGCATCACGACCAGGAACTCCCCCAATGTCAAAAGCCCTCCACGCCGAAGTCCACGCCGTCACCGAGCGCGTGATCGCGCGCAGCCAGCGCAGCCGCGCCGCCTATCTCGCGCGCTGCGAACGCGCCCAGCAGGAGCTGGGCCCCTTGCGCGGGCTGTCCTGCGCCAACCTCGCCCACGGCCTGGCCGCGCTGCCCGCGCATGACAAGCTCAAGCTGCGGGTCGAGCATGCTGCCAACCTCGGCATCGTCACCGCGTACAACGACATGCTGTMGGCCCACCAGCCGTACGAGCGCTATCCCGGCGTGATCCGGGAGGYCGCGCGTGCCGTTGGCGCAGTGGCGCAGGTGGCGGGCGGCGTGCCGGCGATGTGCGATGGCATCACGCAGGGCAATGCCGGCATGGAGCTGTCGCTGTTTTCGCGCGATGCCATTGCGATGGCCACTGCGGTCTCGCTGTCGCACAACACCTTCGATGCCGCGGTCATGCTGGGCGTGTGCGACAAGATCGTGCCGGGCCTGCTGATGGGGGCGCTGCAGTTCGGCCACCTGCCGGTGGTGTTCGTGCCGGCGGGGCCGATGTCGACGGGCTTGTCCAACAAGGAAAAGGCGCGCGTGCGCCAGCTTTACGCAACCGGCCAGGTGGGCCGCGAAGCCTTGCTGGAGGCCGAATGCGAGGCCTATCACGGCGCCGGCACGTGCACCTTCTACGGCACCGCCAACAGCAACCAGTTCCTGATGGAAATCATGGGCCTGCATATGCCGGGCGCGGCCTTCGTGCATCCGGACAGCGGCCTGCGCGACGCGCTCACCGCCGCCGCGGCCCAGCGCGCGCTGGCCCTGACGGCGCGGGGCGGCGACTACCTGCCGCTGGCGCGCATCGTGGACGAGCGCGCGGTGATCAATGCCGTGGTCGGCCTGCTGGCCACGGGCGGCTCGACCAACCACACCATCCACCTGGTGGCGATGGCGCGCGCGGCGGGCATCCTGATCGACTGGGACGATTTCGACCGTCTCTCGCGCATCACGCCGCTGCTGGCGCGGGTCTACCCCAACGGCTCGGCCGACGTGAACCACTTCCACGCCGCGGGCGGTGTGGCCTACGTGATTCGCCAGCTGCTCAGCGCCGGGTTGCTGCACGAGGACGTGGAGACCGTGGCCGGGCGTGGCCTGGCCCGTTACACGCAAGAGCCCGTGATGCTCGACGGCGTGCTGCAGTGGCGCGACGGTGCCGCAGTCAGCKGCGACGCCACGGTGCTGGCCACCGCGGCCGAGCCGTTCTCCCCCGAGGGCGGCTTGCGCCTGCTGCAAGGCAATCTTGGCMGCGGCATGATCAAGGTGTCGGCGGTGGCGGACGCGCATCGGGTGGTCGAAGCACCGGCCCGCGTCTTTGACTCGCAAGAGCAATTGCAAGCTGCGTTCGAAGCTGGCGAGTTCACGGGCGACATGATCGCGGTCGTGCGTTTCCAGGGGCCCAACGCCAACGGCATGCCCGAACTGCACCGCCTCACCCCGGTGCTGGGCTCGCTGCAGGACGCCGGCCACAAGGTTGCGCTGGTGACCGATGGCCGCATGTCGGGCGCCTCGGGCAAGGTGCCGGCGGTCATTCATGTGGGTCCTGAGGCACTTGCCGGCGGCCCGCTGGCGCGCGTGCGTGACGGCGACCGGATCCGCGTGGACGCCGTGGCGGGCACGCTGGAATGGCTCGGCGCCGCCAATGGCGACGGCGACCTGGCCACGCGTGCTTCCGCCGTATTGCCGGACGACGCCTTCACGAATTTCAGCGTTGGCCGGGGCCTGTTTGGGCTGTTCCGCCGCAACGCGCGGATCGCGGAGGAGGGCGGCAGCGCGCTGGACCTCTCCGAGGCTGACGCGCCCGGCGCTGTCCAAACGGGCGCGGCCGTCGCACAATAGGCAGCGCCCCTTAAATTTGTGTCATTTGTGTCTCCGGCAGCCGATGGCTGGCGGAGACGACCCCGAGCCGGCCCATGCGGGTCCTATCATGGCTTCATGGCTGAACGCTTGCGGAGCCAGCCGGCGGCCGGCGCGGGGTCTACCGACAAGGATGGGAAAACCATCCGAACATGATCGTTGGAGCAGACATGATCTACATCCTGATGGGCGTTTCCGGCTGCGGAAAGACCACGGTCGGCCAGTTGCTGGCCAAGACCTTGCAATGCGGCTTCCACGACGCCGATGAATTCCACAGCGCCGCCAACAAGGCGAAGATGCACAACGGCATCGCGCTGACCGACGACGACCGCTGGCCCTGGCTGGCCGCGATGCGCGCGGCGATCGATGCAGCCCGCGCCGAGGGGCGCACCCACGTCTTTACCTGTTCCGCGCTGCGGCAAATCTACCGCGACCGCCTGACCCCCGCCGATGGCGGCGTGACCTTTATCTACATGAAGGGCGATGCAGCGATCATTGGCGGCCGCCTGGCCGAGCGCAGCGACCACTTCTTCAATCCCGCCCTGTTGCAGAGCCAGTTCGAGACCCTGGAGGAGCCGCGCGACGCCCTGGTGCTCGATATCCGCCAGACGCCGGAGGCGCTGGTGCAGCGCATCCTGGCCGGAGTGCAGGCGCAGCAAGGCGCGGCGATCGCCCGCTGAACCGATGCCAACGCCGGCCCGAAGCGAAGGCTGGCAGACATCTTGCTTATCCATGTTTGATGGCGCGAATGCCTGCTGCTTGCGGCTTTCGTGGTCATAGGTATCCTATAGGGACAGCACTTCGAAGCATGACGAGACGGTCCGCGGCCAAGCCGCCGGGCCTCGGGTGGTGATCTCAAGGTGCTGTGCCGGGAACAACAAGCCAATCAAAACGGGATAGCCGGCAGTTTGGGCGGCACCCAAATCATGGGGGAACGGCCATCATGGCGGCGCGGTTTTTCGACGAGATGCTCGATTGGCAAGATGGCGTGGCAGCAGCAATCCACGCGGGCGAGTCCCTGCCGGCAGGTGCCGTGCGGGGGCATTACAAGCAGTTCGCGGATTGGTTGGCGCGCCAGTCCGAAGGCACCATGGACAACAAGCGCGCCGAGGCCGACCTGATTTTCCGGCGTGTGGGCATCACGTTCGCCGTTTACGGTGAAAAAGACGAGTCCAACAGCGGTACCGAGCGGACCATCCCATTCGACGTCATTCCCCGCATCTTCCCCGCCAGCGAGTGGGCAACGCTTGAGCGCGGCCTGCGCCAGCGGGTGTCGGCGCTGAACCGCTTCATCCACGATATCTATCACGGGCAGGACATCATCCGCGCCGGTGTGATCCCGCCAGACCAGATCTACAACAACGCGCAGTACCGCCCCGAGATGCTCGGCATCGACGTGCCCCGTGATATCTACGCCCACGTGGCGGGCATCGACGTAGTACGTGCTGGCGAGGGCGAGTTCTACGTGCTGGAAGACAACCTGCGCGTGCCCTCCGGCGTGTCCTACATGCTGGAGAACCGCAAGATGATGATGCGGTTGTTCCCGGACCTGTTCGCGCGCAATCGCGTGGCGCCGGTGGCGCACTATCCCGACCTGCTGCTCGACATGCTGCGCGGCGTCTCGCCGCAGAACATCGCCGATCCCACGGTGGTGGTGCTCACGCCCGGCATGTACAACTCCGCCTACTTCGAGCATGCCTTCCTGGCGCAGCAAATGGGTGTGGAACTGGTCGAGGGCAGCGACCTGTTCGTACAGGACGACCACCTCTACATGCGCACCACCCAGGGCCCGCAGCGCATCGACGTGATCTACMGCCGGGTCGACGACGACTTCCTCGATCCGCTGGTGTTCCGCTCGGATTCCACGCTGGGCGCGGCGGGGCTGCTCTCGGTCTACCGCGCGGGCAACGTCACCATCTGCAATGCCATCGGCACGGGCGTGGCCGACGACAAGTCGATCTATCCCTACGTGCCCGACATGATCCGCTTCTACCTTGGCGAGGAAGCGATCCTCAACAACGTGCCGACGTACATGTGCCGCCGCCCGGACGACCTGCAGTACGTGCTGGACCACATGAGCGAGCTGGTGGTCAAGGAAACCCACGGGGCCGGCGGCTACGGCATGCTGGTGGGGCCTGCCGCCACGCGCGCGGAGATCGACACGTTCCGCGAGGTCGTGCGCGCGCGTCCCGAGCAGTACATCGCGCAGCCCACGCTGGCGCTTTCCACCTGCCCGACCTATGTCGAGTCGGGGATCGCGCCGCGCCACATCGACCTGCGTCCGTTCGTGCTGTCCGGCAAGGATGTGCGCATGGTGCCTGGCGGGCTGACCCGCGTTGCGCTGCGCGAAGGCTCGCTGGTGGTCAACTCCTCGCAGGGCGGGGGCACCAAGGACACCTGGGTACTGGAGCGCTGACGCGCGGCGCCCGCAAGGATTGTTTGTGATTCCCGCGCTGGCCGCCGCGTTGCCGGCGGCGCGCGGGCGAACAGCGCTGTACGAGGGGACTGACCATGCTTAGCCGCACCGCCGACCATCTGTTCTGGATGGCGCGCTATACCGAACGCGCGGAGAACACCGCGCGCATGCTGGACGTGAACTACCAGACTTCGCTGCTGCCGCAATCCGCGGAAGTGGCAGAGCAAGGCTGGTGGGCCATGCTCGATATCTCCGAGCTGACCACGGTGTTCGATGAGAAGTACGGCCTGCTCACGCGCGACGACGTGATCGACTTCATGGTGCGCGACATGACCAATGTCTCGTCCATCATGAGTTGCCTGCGCGCGGCCCGCGAGAACGCCCGCGCGGTGCGCGGCTCGCTGACCACCGAGGTCTGGGAGACCATCAACACCACCTGGCTCGACGTGCAGCGCATGATCGCCGACGGCGTGCTGCGCGAGGATCCTTCGCAGTTCTTCGAGTGGGTGAAGTTCCGCTCCCACCTGGCCCGCGGCGTGCAGTTTGGCACCATGCTCAAGGACGATGCCTTCCACTTCATGCGGCTGGGCACGTTCCTGGAACGCGCCGACAATACCGCGCGGATTCTGGACGTGAAGTTCCAGGCCAGCACGGTCGACGACAGCGATCCCAATCGAGACGCCAACGATTTCTATCACTGGGCGGCTGTTCTGCGCTCGGTGTCAGGGTTCGAGGTGTACCGCAAGGTGTATCGCACCGTGATCACGCCCGAGCGCGTGGCCGAACTGCTGGTGCTGCGCCCCGACATGCCGCGCTCGCTGGTGTCTAGCATGGACGAGGTGGTGTCGATCCTGGCGCTGGTGGGCAACCACCTTTCTTCGGAGACCGAGCGCCAGGCTGGTAAACTCCACGCCGATCTGAAATATGCGCGCATCGACGACATCTTCGCCGTCGGGCTGCATGCTTACCTGACCAGTTTCCTGGAGCGCATCGGCGACCTCGGCAACGGCATCAGCCGGGATTTCCTCGTGCCGCTGCTCGCTGCCTGACCCATAAAACGTGGGGAGGTTGTGCCGGCCTCGCCACATCATGAAATACAAGATTCACCACAAGACGGTCTACCGTTACGCCGAGCCGGTCCGGCGCAGCGTGCACGAACTGCGGCTCGCGCCGCGCTCGGGTCCGCTGCAGGCCGTGCAGGAATGGCAGTTGTCCGTTCCCGGCAACCTGTCCGAGGCGCGTGACGGCTTCGGCAATATCGTGCACAGCTTCACCGTGGCCGGGCCCGCACATACGCTGGTGATCGAGGCCAGCGGCGTGGTCGATGTGACGCCGCCAGTGGATGCGGATGGGCCGTTTTTCTGCGATGCGCCGCCAGCCGGCGAGGCGCGCGTATCGCCGCTGTATTACCTTGGCGGCACGCCGCTGACCGCCGCCAAGCCGGAGATGGTGCATTTTGCCGCGCCCTACCTGGCGGCGGGGGCGACGGTGCCCGCGTTGCTGGCGCTGGCCGGCGGCATCGCCGGGCGGGTGCGTTACCAGTCAGCTAGCACCGATGTGGACACCCCGGCCAGCGACGCGTTCGCACTGGGCAGCGGGGTTTGCCAGGATCAGGCGCAAGTGATGGTGGCATGCTGCCGGGCCCTGGGCGTTCCGGCACGCTACGTCAGCGGCTATTTCTATGACCCGGCCGCCTCGGAACTGGCCAGCCACGCGTGGGCTGATGTCTGCGTGGATGCCGGCAAGGAGTTGTGGTGCAGCATCGACGTGACCCACGGCTGCCTGAGCGACGCGCGCCATATCCGGCTGGCGGTCGGGCGCGACTATCGCATGGCCGCACCGGTACGGGGGATTCGCGAAGGGGGCAGCGGCGAGCGGCTGGCGGTMGAGATCGCCATTGCGCCGTTGCAGTGATTGAAGTGGTGCGCCGCGCACCAGAAACGGGCGCGCCGCAAGCTTCCGGGCGCACCACCGCGGCGCCAGAATGCGGCCTTGGCCCGGACGGCAGGCCTGGCGATGCGCCAGGCGTGAATGTGCACCATTACAAGACAAGATCATGACGTACTGTGTAGCCATGCGGCTGGATGTCGGGCTGGTGTTCCTTTCCGATTCGCGCACCAATGCCGGTGTCGATGCGATCTCGACCGCCCGCAAGATGACCGTGTTCGAGGAACCGGGCGACCGCGTGATGGTCTTGCTGACCGCGGGCAACCTGGCAATCAGCCAGGCGGTGCGCCAGATACTGGCGGAGGGCCGCGACGAGAAACGCTCGCTGTGGACGGCGCGCGATATGTTCGAGGCGGCCGCCATCGTCGGCGACGCGGTGCGCCAGGTGCACAAGCACGACGCCCATGCGCTGCGCGAGGCCGGCATCGAGTTCAATGTGAGCCTGATCTTCGGCGGCCAGATCCGCGGCGAACGCGTGCGCCTGTTCCATGTGTACGCTGCCGGGAATTTCGTCGAGGCCACACCCGAGAACTGCTATTTTCAGATCGGCGAGGCCAAGTACGGCAAGCCCATCATCGATCGCGTGGTCGAGCCGACGCTGCCGCTGGGCGAGGCCGCCAAGTGTGCGCTGATTTCGATGKACTCCACGTTGAAGTCGAATATCTCGGTGGGCCTGCCGCTGGACCTGCTGGTCTACGAAAGCGATTCGCTGCGTGTGACCCGCTTTGTCAACATTGACGAGAAGAACGCCTACTTCCGCATGATTCGCGATACCTGGGGGCAGCGTTTGCGCCAGGTCTTTGGCGAGATCAATGATCCCGAGTGGGATGCCAACGCGCCGGCCGAGTTTCCGCTGGCGCGCCAGGGCACGGGAGACCGCTGGGGCCAGCCTGTGCGCGCCACGCGCGAACGTGCCGGCACACAGGACTGAGGGCGCGCTGCGAATACGCCGATGCGCGACATTCTGCATTTTTCGCACGCCAACGGCTTTCCGGTCAGTACCTACCGCAAGCTGTTCGGAACGCTGGAAGACGATTTCGAGATCCGCGCCGTGGACCGTTATGGCCACGACCCGAAATTCCCGGTCACGCGCGAGTGGCCGCATCTGGTCGATGAGCTGCTGGCTTCGATCGAGCAGAAGTACCGCGAGCCGGTGTGGCTGGTGGGGCATTCGCTGGGTGGTTTCCTGTCGCTGATGGCCGCGCTGCGCCGCCCGCAGTGGGTGCGCGGTGTGGTGATGCTGGATTCGCCCGTGATTGCCGGGTGGCGCGCCGCCTTGCTCAAGGCCGGTCAGCGCTTCGGCCTGGATGAGCGGCCCAGCCCGGCTGCCGCGACCCGGCGGCGGCGCACGCACTGGCCGGATGCCGAGGCGGTGTGGGCGCATTTCCGCTCCAAGCCGGTATTCGCGTCGTGGGACGAGGAAGTGCTGCGCGACTATGCGATGCATGGCACGGAGCCGACCGGCAACGACGCCGAGCGCCGCCTGCGCTTCGAGCGCGAGATCGAGTACCAGATCTACCGCACGCTGCCCACCAGCCTGGGCGCGCGCGTGGCGCACGGCGCGCCGGTGCCGGTCAGCTTTGTCGCCGGCACGCGTTCGCGCGAAGTGCGGCAATGCGGGCTCGGCGCCACGCGCAAGCTGGTGGGCGAGCGCCTGCGCTTTATCGAGGGCGGGCACCTGTATCCGATGGAGCGCCCCGGGCAGACGGCCGGGCTGATCCGCGATCTGGTCAGGCAAATGCGGGACGGCGCCGCCGCCCCGCGCGCGTCCGTAGCCCCGGCAGGATAGGGCGGCGGCGTGGACACGAGTGCGAAGCGGCGAATGCGTCTCAGTGGCTGCCGGGCAAGGCGACTTGTCGCAAATGCGGCGCTGCAGCAGGCGGCCTCTCATGTATAATCCCGATTTCCCCGGCAAGCTCGGTTTATGACCAAATTCGTCTTCGTCACCGGTGGTGTCGTCTCTTCTCTCGGCAAGGGCATCGCTGCTGCTTCGCTCGCGGCCATTCTCGAGTCGCGCGGCCTCAAAGTCACCCTCCTCAAGCTAGATCCCTACATCAACGTCGATCCCGGCACGATGAGCCCCTTCCAGCACGGCGAAGTGTTCGTCACGGAAGACGGTGCGGAAACCGACCTCGATCTTGGCCACTATGAGCG
The DNA here is from genome assembly GCF_056399905.1 of Cupriavidus sp. 01L46. Lineage (NCBI taxonomy): Bacteria > Pseudomonadati > Pseudomonadota > Betaproteobacteria > Burkholderiales > Burkholderiaceae > Cupriavidus > Cupriavidus sp. 01L46. Next base: position 11,607 of record NZ_JBFTSF010000098.1, on the reverse strand, counting down.
CTTCGTCTCGGCCAAGATGCGCAAGTCGAACAACTTCACCACGGGCCAGATCTACGAATCGGTGATCCGCAAGGAACGCCGGGGCGAGTACCTCGGCAAGACGGTGCAGGTGATCCCGCACATCACCAACGAAATCCAGGCCTTCATCGAGCGCGGCGCGGCTGCGTCGCACGGTGGCAAGGCGGACGTTGCGCTGGTGGAGATCGGCGGCACGGTGGGTGACATCGAGTCGCTTCCCTTCCTGGAAGCCGCGCGCCAGATGAGCCTGCGCATGGGCCGCAACCACGCTGCCTTCGTGCACCTGACGCTGGTGCCGTTCATTGCCAGCGCCGGCGAGCTCAAGACCAAGCCGACCCAGCACTCGGTGCAGAAGCTGCGTGAAATCGGCATCTCGCCGACCGCGCTGCTGTGCCGCGCCGACCGCCCGATTCCGGACGAGGAGCGCGCCAAGATTTCGCTGTTCTCCAATATCCCGCAAGAAGCCGTGATCTCGGTGTGGGACGTGGACAGCATCTACAAGATCCCGCAGATGCTCAACGAGCAAGGCCTTGACCGCCTGATCTGCGAGGAGCTGCGTATCGATCCGAAACCGGCCGATCTCTCCATGTGGCAGCGCCTGGTCAATGCCCAGGAAAACCCGCAGCACGAGGTCACCATCGGCATGGTGGGCAAGTATGTCGACCTGACCGAGTCCTACAAGTCGCTGATCGAAGCGCTGCGCCACGCCGGCATGCACACCGCCACCCGCGTGAACATCGAGTACATCGATTCGGAAGAACTCGAATCAGGCCACCTCGAAGTGCTCAAGCCGCTGGACGCCATCCTGGTCCCGGGCGGCTTCGGCAAGCGCGGCACGGAAGGCAAGATCCGCGCGATCCAGTACGCTCGCGAGAACAAGGTGCCGTACCTGGGCATCTGCCTGGGCATGCAGCTGGCCGTGATCGAGTTCGCGCGCCACGTGGCGGCGATGGCCGACGCCAACTCGACCGAGTTCAACCTGGAAACCGAACATCCGGTGGTCGCGCTGATCACCGAGTGGGTGGATCGCGAAGGCAAGGTCGAGCAGCGCTCCGCCGAGTCCGACCTGGGCGGCACCATGCGCCTTGGCGCGCAACGCGTGCCGGTCAAGGCCGGGACCAAGGCCAGCCAGATCTATGGCCCGGAAGTCAACGAGCGCCATCGCCACCGCTACGAAGTCAACAATCACTACGTGCCGACGCTGGAAAAGGCGGGCATGGTGATCTCGGCCCGTACGCCGACCGAAGACCTGCCCGAGAYGATGGAGCTGCCGGAAAGCCTGCACCCGTGGTTCGTGGGCGTGCAGTTCCACCCGGAATTCACCTCCACCCCGCGCGATGGCCATCCGCTGTTCAAGGCCTACGTGGAAGCGGCGCTGGCCAGCCAGCAGAAGAAGGCGGGCTKAGCCCCGKCACCGCAAGCAGGAGATTAGCGATGAAACTCTGTGGATTTGACGTCGGCCTGGACCGCCCCTTCTTCCTGATCGCCGGCCCGTGCGTGATCGAGTCCGAGCAGATGGCGCTGGATACGGCCGGCGAGCTCAAGGCGATCACCAGCGAACTTGGCATCCCCTTTATCTACAAGTCCTCGTTCGACAAGGCCAACCGCTCGTCGGGCCGGACCTTCCGCGGGCTGGGCATGGAGAAGGGTCTCGAGATCCTCGCCACCGTCAAGCGCGAGATCGGTGTGCCGGTGCTGACCGACATCCACGAGATCGACGAGGTCAAGCCGGTGGCGGCCGTGGTCGACGTGCTGCAGACGCCGGCCTTCCTGTGCCGGCAGACCGACTTCATCCGTGCCTGCGCGCAGAGCGGCCGCCCCGTCAATATCAAGAAGGGGCAGTTCCTCGCGCCGCACGACATGACGAACGTCATCGACAAGGCGCGCGATGCCGCGCGCGAGGCCGGGCTGCCGGAAGACAGCTTCATGGCCTGCGAACGCGGCGTCTCCTTCGGCTACAACAACCTGGTCTCGGACATGCGCTCGCTGGCGATCATGCGCGAGACCAGCGCGCCGGTGGTGTTCGACGCCACCCACTCGGTGCAACTGCCGGGCGGCCAGGGCACCAGCTCGGGCGGCCAGCGCGAGTTCGTGCCGGTGCTGGCCCGCGCCRCCGTGGCCGTTGGCGTGGCGGGCCTGTTCATGGAAACCCATCCGGATCCAAGCAAGGCCATGTCGGACGGCCCCAACGCCGTGCCGCTGTCGCGCATGAAGGAACTGCTGTCGGTGCTCAAGGACCTGGACACCCTGGTCAAGCGCGCCGGATTCCTGGAAGACAATTTCGGCTGGCCGGCGGCTTGCGCCTGAGCTTGCCGTGCCACCGCGGTCATGGCCGTCATCAGGCGGCCATGATCAGCCAAGTAGAATCAACATCATAAGAACACACGGAGATACGCCATGGCCAGCGGCTATATCATTGCCCACGTCGATGTCACCGATCCCCAGCAGTATGAAGAGTACAAAGTGCTCTCCAGCCATGCCATGAAGGTGCATGGTGCCGAGGTACTGGTGCGCGGCGGCAAGACCGAGAGGCTCGAGGGCGACTGGGCCCCGACGCGCGTGGTCGTGCTGAAGTTTCCCAGCTATGACGCGGCAAAGTCGTTCCACGACAGCGCGGAATACCGCGCCGCGCGCAAGTCGCGCGAGCATGCCGCGCGCATGAACATGATCGTGGTGGAAGGCGCTTGAGCGTCAGCCAGCTCAGTCAGCTGTAGCCAGCGGTAGTCCAGGGCATGACGCCCGTGTAGTAAGAAGTCATCAAGCATCAACAGTCCAAGAGGAATCCATGAGTGCAATCGTAGATATCATCGGTCGCGAAGTTCTCGACTCGCGCGGTAACCCGACGGTCGAGTGCGACGTCCTGCTCGAATCCGGCGTGATGGGCCGCGCGGCAGTGCCGTCGGGCGCATCCACCGGCTCGCGCGAAGCCATCGAGCTGCGTGACGGCGACAAGTCGCGCTACCTCGGCAAGGGCGTGCTGAAGGCGGTCGAGCATATCAATACCGAAATCTCCGAAGCCATCATGGGCCTGGACGCTTCCGAGCAAGCCTTCCTGGACCGCACCCTGATCGACCTCGACGGCACCGACAACAAGGCCCGCCTTGGCGCCAACGCCACGCTGGCCGTGTCGATGGCCGTGGCCCGCGCCGCTGCCGAAGAAGCCGGCCTGCCGCTGTACCGCTACTTCGGTGGCTCGGGCGCGATGCAGATGCCGGTGCCGATGATGAACATCRTCAACGGYGGCGCGCACGCCAACAACAGCCTGGACATCCAGGAATTCATGATCATGCCGGTGTCGCAAACGAGCTTCCGTGAAGCCCTGCGTTGCGGCGCTGAAGTGTTCCACGCACTGAAGAAGATCCTGTCCGACAAGGGTATGTCCACGGCGGTTGGTGACGAGGGCGGCTTTGCCCCCAACTTCGCTTCCAACGAAGAGTGCCTGAACACCATCCTGCTGGCCATCGAGAAGGCTGGCTACCGTGCCGGCGAAGACGTGCTGCTGGCGCTGGACTGCGCGGCGACCGAGTTCTATCACGAAGCCGAAGGCCAGTACCACCTGGATGGCGAAGGCCTGAAGCTGACCTCGACCCAGTTCGCCGACTACCTGGCCAACCTGTGCGACAAGTTCCCGATCGTGTCGATCGAGGACGGCATGGGCGAAGGCGACTGGGACGGCTGGAAGGTGCTGACCGACAAGCTGGGCAAGCGCGTGCAGCTGGTGGGCGACGACCTGTTCGTCACCAACACCAAGATCCTGAAGGAAGGCATTGAAAAGGGCATCGGCAACTCGATCCTGATCAAGATCAACCAGATCGGCACCCTGACCGAAACCTTCGCCGCCATCGAAATGGCCAAGCGCGCCGGCTACACGGCCGTGATCTCGCACCGTTCGGGCGAGACCGAGGACAGCACCATCGCCGATATCGCGGTGGGCACCAACGCCGGCCAGATCAAGACCGGCTCGCTGTCGCGTTCGGACCGTATCTCGAAGTACAACCAGCTGCTGCGCATCGAGGAAGATCTCGGTGATATCGCCAGCTACCCCGGCAAGAGCGCGTTCTACAATCTGCGCTAAGCGCGTGCCATGCGCCGGCCGCGCACAATGCCGCGGCCGGCGCATGACGCATGACGCAACTCCCTTTTTTCGCTTAAGCGCCAGAATCCATGCGCCTGATCTCGTTGCTGTTGTTCGTGCTGTTGCTCGCCATCCAGTATCCGCTATGGCTGGGCAAGGGCGGCTGGCTGCGTGTGTGGGAGATGGACAAGCAGGTGCAGGAGCAGAGCGCGCACAACCAGGCGCTCAAGCTGCGCAATGCCAAGCTGGAAGGGGAAGTGAAGGACCTGCAGGATGGCACCGGCGCCATTGAAGAGCGTGCCCGCTATGAGCTGGGCATGGTCAGGGATGGCGAGGTGTTCGTGCAGTTCGTGGCACCGGCCCCCAAGGTCAGCGCCACGCCTCCGCTGCCGCCTCCGGCGAACTCCCCGGCATTCAATCGCCACTAAGCGCCCACACTAAGCGCCCACACTAAGCGCCCGCTAGCGCCCACTAAGCGCCACTGGCTGGCGTCTTTCCCGATTTCTGTCTCGTCGCGTCTGGCGCCGTCGCCCTGCAACGGCATGGATGCGGCACGCTCGCGTCCTTGGTCGTTTGCTGCGCCAGCCTCGCCGGCGGCTTACCACCAGTACGGGTAGCCACCGTAGCCCCAGCCCCGGTATCCCGGGCTGCCGAAGCCGACTCCGCCACCCCAGTGCCCGCCGCCCCAGCCGCCGTAATACAGGTTCCAGCTAGGCGAGGGATAGGCATAGTAGGTTGCCGCCCGCGCCATGGCTTCCGCCTGTTGCTGGCGGGCAATCGCGGCATCCTGTTCGCGCAGTACCTGGCGGTTCAGTTCGCCGATCTTCTGGATGTCTTCCGCGGTGACGGGAGGCGGCGGCACGCCGTTGGGCGCCAGGCGGGCAGTCGGCGGCGAGCCGTTGAGGTCGCGCGGCAACTGGGCGCAGCCACCACAGGCCAGCACGGCGCCAAGCAGCATCGCGCTGATCGTGGCGGGCGGGTGAGAGGACAAAGCGGACAAGGCGGACATGATGACTCCCTGACTCTGGTGGGGCGCTGACGCTTGGACCCGGGCGCGGGGCAGAAAGGTTCCTGCCGTCGCGCGTCGCATCATGGCTCGCATCGGCGTCCCGCGCGCTGCCGCTCAGTGTTGCTGGTCCGCACCTTCGCCGGCGCCGGTAGCCACGGGGACCGGCGTGAACAGCTGCGCGCAATCGACCGGGTCGAAGTAGTATTGCTGGCCGCAGAAATCGCATTGGATTTCCACCTCGCCGCGTTCCACCAGGATGTCTTCAATCTCCACGCGGCCCAGGTTCTGCAGCATGCCCGCCACCTTGGCGCGCGAGCACGAGCACTGGAAGTGCGGGGTCAGCGGCTCGAACACACGCAGGCCGGTGGCTTCCAGGTCTTCCCAGAACAGGCGGCGCAGCAGGGTGTCCGGCGTTTCGGCCAGCAGTTCGGCGTCCTTCAGCGTGGCGCCGAGCTGGCAGGCACGGTCCCAGGTGTCGAGGTCCTGCGCGCGGGCGGTGTCCGCCAGCGGCGCGCCGGTTTCGCCGACTTGCGCGGGCTCACGCTCGGCGTGGCCTTCCAGCGTGCCACCGTAKGAGGGCAGCTTTTGCAGCAGCATGCCTGCGGCGACCTTGTCGTCGGCGGCCAGCCATAGCCGCGTGTCGAGCTGCTCGGACGTCTGCATATAGTGCTCGAGCACGGCGGTCATGGATGTCATCGGGCCATGCTTATCGGCCAGCGGCACGATGCTTTGGTACGGCTGCTGCCCGGGCAGCTTGTCCTGCGGGTCCAGCGTGATGGCGAAGCGGCCGTGGCCGCTGACGTTGACGAGATCCGCCAACGTGGCGTCGTCGGCCAGCGTCACGCCTTCGGCCAGCTTGGCCGTGGCTCGCATCGACAGGTCGGACAAGCACTCCACCACCAGCATGCGCACCGGGCCATCGCCGTGCACTTGCATCACCAGCGCGCCGTTGAACTTCAGGTTGGCCGAAAGCAGGGCGGCGGCCGACATCATTTCACCCAGCAGCCGGCGCACCGGCGTGGGGTAATGGTTGCGGCGCAGCACTTCTTGCCAGGTGGCCTGCATGCGTACCAGCTCGCCGCGCACGGGGGCCGCGTCGAACAGGAATTTCTGCAGGGTGTCAGGGGTGGTGGTGTCAGTCACGATGATCCGTCGGTAAATCGGAGCCGCTGGCGCGGCGCCTTGGTCGCTTAGTCGATGCGCTTGAGTTGTGTCTTGTACATGGCCTGGCGAGTGGCGTAGGTCTCGGCGTTGCGATACAGGTTGGCCACGTCCTGCTCGGTGAGCTCGCGCACCACCTTGGCCGGCGCGCCGAGGATCAGCGAGCGGTCCGGGAACACCTTGCCTTCAGTGACCACGGCGCCGGCGCCGACAAGGCACTCCTTGCCGATCACGGCACGGTTCAGGATCACCGCCTGGATGCCGATCAGCGAGCCTTCGCCCACGGTGCAGCCGTGCAGCATGGCCTGGTGGCCGATCGAGACCTTGTCGCCGATGGTCAGCGGGCAGCCGGGGTCGGTGTGGAGCACGGTGCCTTCCTGCACATTGCTGGACTCGCCAACCACGATCGGCTCGTTGTCGCCTCGGATCACCACGCCTGGCCATACGCTGGCATGTGCCTTGAGCGTCACGTTGCCGATGATGGTGGCCTCCGGCGCCACGTAGGCATCCGGATCGATGGTGGGGGCAACGTCGCCGAGCTGGTAAAGCGCCATGGGGTCTCCTGCACAAGTTCGTATGGGTATATGGGGTTTGCCGCCGGGCTTTAAAGGGTCGCGGGCGGGCTCGCTGGCACAGGGTGCCACCTGCCGGGCCCTACAATGGCGGCAAACCGGATTTTACGCTTATGCCAGCAAACCTACCCGATGCCGTCACTCCATGCGCCCCTGACCCCGCTCGCGGTGCCGCGCCTGGCGCTTTATCCGGCCTGGCGGCGCCGTCCTTGCGCCGCCAGGCGCTTGCCATCCTGTGCCTGAGCGACGCGCACGAGAAGGCCGCGGCCACGCGCCGGATGCGGCTGGCGGCCGAGGCCATGGCGCCGGAGGCCCTGGGCATCGGCGAGGCGATCGCGGCCGAACTGCCGCTGCCCGGCCGGCCGCCACGGCCCGAACTGGTGGCGCCGCAGCGGGTGGAGCGGCGGCGGTCCATCCATACGCCCGCCGGCCGCGCGGCGCTGATCCATGCGCTCGCACATATCGAGTTCAACGCGATCAACCTGGCGCTGGATGCCATCTGGCGATTCGACGCGATGCCGGTAGCCTTCTACCTGGACTGGCTGCGCGTGGCCGACGAGGAGGCGCTGCATTTCAGCCTGCTCGCGCAGCACCTGGCCACGCTGGATGCGCGCTACGGCGATTTTCCGGCGCACAACAGCCTGTGGGAGATGGCGGACAAGACTGCCGGCGATGTGCTGGCGCGCATGGCGCTGGTGCCGCGCACGCTGGAGGCGCGCGGGCTGGATGCCTCGCCACCGGTGCGCGCCAAGCTCGCGGCCGCGGGCGATCATGAGGCCGCCGCCATCATCGACATCATCCTGCGCGACGAGGTGGGTCACGTAGCCATCGGCAACCGCTGGTACCGCTGGCTATGCGCCTCCCGTGGCCTGGACCCCGTCGCCACCTACGCCGAGCTGGCCGCGCGGTACCAGGCGCCGCGCCTGCGGCCGCCCTTCAACCTGGCGGCGCGCCGCGCGGCGGGTTTCGACGAGGATGAGCTGGCGTGGCTCGAGGGACAGGCCGCTCAGTTGTATTCCGTCACCACGACATAGCCCTGCTTGTTGCCGCCACCAGGGCCTGCCGAGAATTGCACGGGCACGACAAAGGCGCGCGCGGTCGCCAGCTGGACGGCCCGGCCAGGCAGCAGCGGCAGGGAGGCAGACTCCGCGGAATGGGTGCCGTTTGCCGGGCAACTGACCGAGGCGGTCCCGCTCGTGCTGATTTGCGTATTGCAGGGGGGCGCGACGATGGCCCCCCGGAAGTAGATCACGCCATCCGCGGCCCACGCGGATACCGAAAGCAAAGCACTCGCCAGGGCCAACGGCAGCCGGAGCGCGAAGCGGTGGGAGGCGGCGCGGCCGGTGCTTGCAAACGTGCTCATCGTGATCTCCTGTTCGTCATTAACTTGAAGCACATTGGGAAATTTCTGCGTGCTCTTTGGGAACTTTATTTCCCAAGATTGGGAAAAACAATCAAGATAATCCGAGTTTCCCCAATCCTTTTTTTTGCACTACTCTGTTAGGTCAGGTTGCGGAATGCGCCGCTATCCAGCGTGTTGATGCCGCTGAGGGGTATAGGAATTACCCTTATTAAAAGGGCGAAAATGGAATGGTTCCGATTGGCATTTATACGAATAATCTTATAAATTTCTCGGAAAAAAATGAGCTGGCATGGATGCCCCCTCCTGCGACTGGAACGTGTGGTCTGATCTGCCGAATGGGATGCGCCATAGCGATGCGCTCCGCATGTCCTTGCTAACGTCAGATTCGGCGAAAACTTGACTGCAGGGAGGGCGACGCATATCGATGCGCGCGATCGGTTGTCCGTGGCGCGGCAGGTTGTGCCGGCCGGACGCTGTGAGGCGGGGCTTTGGAGGGCGGGTTTGAGCGCCAGGGACAGGGGCGGGTGCGAGCCTTGCGGCCGCACCCGCCTGCCAGTGCTACGGGTGCGCTGGCGTGGCGCGCCGGGCTTCGATCTCGCGCAGCACGCGCCGCTGGATCTTGCCGGTGGTGGTCATCGGCAACTGCGCGATGAATTCGATGATCTTGGGATATTCGTACGGCGCAAGCTGGCCGCGCACATACTGCTGCAGCTCGGCGACCAGCGCGGCGTCGGCCTGCGCCGAACGCACGATCGATGGCACCAGCACGACGAACGCCTTGACCACCGCGCCGCGCTCCGGGTCCGGCGAGGGCACCACCGCGCAGTTCGACACGGCGGGATGCTTGAGCAGGCAGTTCTCGATCTCGCTCGGGCCAATGCGGTAGCCGGAGGATTTGAAGACATCGTCGGCGCGCCCCTGGTACCACAAGTAGCCGTCTTCGTCGATGCGCGCCAGGTCGCCCGTGCGGCACCAGCGCAGGCCGTCGCGCTCCAGGTACTTGCCGGCGGTGGCGTCCTCGTTGCGCCAGTAGCCCAGGAAGAACACGGGGTCGGGATGGCCATGGACGTCGGTGCTGCACACGGCCACCTCGCCGTCCTCGCCCGCCGCGCAGGGCCTGCCTTCGTCGTCGACCACGGCGATGCGATGGCCGGGGTAGGGCCTGCCCATCGAACCCGGGCGCGCTGGCCACCCTAGCTGGCCATCGTTGTTCTGCGCGGTGCAGTTACCCACGATGTAGTTGATCTCGGTCTGGCCGAACATCTCGTTGACGACCACGCCGAGCGCGTCGCGGCACCAGGCGAACACGGTTTCCCCCACGGCTTCGCCCGCGCTCATCAGCGCGCGCAGGTGCAGCTGGTAATGCGCGCGCGGCGCGGGGCAGGTTTTCATCATCTGCTTGAGCGCGGTGGGAAACAGGAAGGTATTGGTGACACGATAGCGCGCCATCAGCTCGAAGGCGGTTTGGGCGGAGAACCTGCCCTGATAGCCCACGATGGTCTTGCCGAAATACAGCGTAGGCATCAATGCATCCCACAGCCCGCCGGTCCAGGCCCAGTCCGCCGGGCTCCAGAACACGTCACCTGGCTGGGGAAACCAGTTTTGCGAACAGACGAAGCCGGTGAGGTTGCCTATCAGCGCGCGGTGCGGGATCAGGGCGCCCTTGGGCGGGCCGGTGGTGCCGCTGGTGTAGATCAGCACCGCCGCCTCGTCGGCCTTGGTCTCGACCGCGGTGAACGCCGGCAGCTCGGCGGCCAGCAGCGCATCCCAATCGTGCTCCGCGCGGCCCACGGCGGCACCGGCGCCGATCACCGTGGCCAGCGCCGGGCACTCCGCGCGCGCGGCCAGCACGTTGTCGATGGAGGATTCGTCGGCAATCGCCACGCACGCCTCGCTGTGCTGGAGGCGGTACGCCAGGGCTTCCGGGCCGAACAGCATCGATAACGGCATGGCGATGGCGCCGAGCTGGTAGATCGCCATATGCGCAATCACCGTCTCGATGCGCTGTGGCATGACGATGCCCACGCGGTCGCCCCGCGCCACACCCAGCGTGCGCAGCGCCCGGGAGAGGCGATCGGCCTCGGCCTGGATGAAGGCGTAGCTATAGCTGGCGCGGCGCCCGTCCTCGTGCTCGGTGTGGACCGCGATGCGATCCATCGTGGCGGGGTCGCGCGCCCAGCGCCCGCAGCACGCGTCGGCCAGGTTGAAAAACTCGGGCACATGCCAGTGGAATTGCGTGTACAGCGCGGGATAGTCGTCGCGCCGGCTTGCTGGCAGGGCGGGTGCGGCCATGCTGGGTCTCCTGGGTTGCGTTCGGGATGAGGGCCGGGCCGGCTTGCCGCTATAATCCGCAAACGAACGATCGTTCTATTTTTAGGCTTCCCCGTTGCCGCGGGTGAAAGCGTCCGCCACGATCAGGGAAAAGGCACCCGGGGAGACACCATGGCAATAAGAGAAACCTCGCGCTCGGAATTTATCACGTTGCGCGGCCTCAACATGCACGTGCGCCACTGGGGCGAGCCCGGCGCGCCCACCCTGTTCCTGCTGCATGGCTGGATGGACGTGGCCGCCTCGTTCCAGTTCATGGTGGACGCGCTGGAACGCGATTGGCATGTGATCGCCCCGGACTGGCGCGGCTTTGGCCAGACCGACTGGCCCACGCGCTATCCCGGCACGGAGTCCTACTGGTTTCCCGACTACGTCGCCGATCTCGAGGCGGTGCTCGACCACTTCCAGCCGGACGTGCCGGTGAACCTGGTGGGGCACAGCATGGGCGCCAACGTGGCCTGCTTCTATGCCGGCATCCGCCCCGAGCGAGTGCGCCGCGTGGTCGACCTGGAGGGGTTTGGCATGACAGGCACGCGCGCCGAGCAAGCGCCCGGGCGCTATGCGCGCTGGCTCGACGAGTTGCGCGAGCGCCAGCCATTGCGCGCCTATGACAGCGTGGAGGCGGTGGCGGCACGGCTGCAGAAGACCAATCCGCGCCTGCCCGATGACCGCGCCGCCTTCCTGGCCGAGCACTGGTCAGCGCGCAATGCGCAAGGCCGCTGGGAGATCCTTGGCGATGCCGCGCACAAGATGGTCAATCCGGTGCTGTACCGGCTCGACGAGGTGATGGCGATCTGGGCGCAGGCCACCGCGCCGGTGTTGCACGTGGAGGCGCGCAATTCGCAGACCCTCAGCCACATCGCCAAGGGCCAGCCGCTGGCGGAGTTCAAGCAGCGCTTCCAGGCGTTTCGCGATTTCCGCGAAGCCATTGTCGATGACGCAGGCCATATGCTGCATCACGACCAGCCGCGGGTGGTTGCCGGGTTGATCGAGTCTTTCTGCGCCTGACGCTGGGGGCCGTGCAGGCTGCCGCGTTCAGGCGTGCGTGAGCTTTTCCTTGAGCGTGGCGTTGTTGCTGGTG
>NZ_JBFTSF010000097.1:0-20643 GCF_056399905.1 Cupriavidus sp. 01L46 | reverse complement strand
GCATCGAAGAACTCGCTGCCGGCAAAGGTGCGGCGGCGCCAGTAGCCCTGCCGGATCACCGGCAGGTTGGCGGCGATGGTGGCGCCCAGCAGCGTCACCAGCCAGCTCAGGTAGATCCACAGCAGGAAGATCGGCAGCGCGGCAAAGGTGCCGTAGACCGCGGTGTAGGTCGGGATATGGGTGACGAAGTAGCCGAAGCCGCGCTTGGCCAGCTCGAAGGCCAGCGCTGCCACCAGCCCGGCGGCAATCGCGTCGCGCCACTCCACGTTGGCGTTGGGCACGGCCGTGTAGAGGAAGGCAAAGGCGACCGCCGACAGCAGCACTGGCGTCAGGCCGACCACCAGCCCCAGCCCGAACGGCATGGTGCCGACATAGCCGGCCGAGACCGAGATCAGGTAGGAGCTGATCGACAGGCTGGCGCCGATCAGCACGGGGCCCAGCGTCAGCACGGCCCAGAACACCAGCACGCGCTGCGCCAGCGGGCGGCGTTGCTTGACGCGCCAGATCGCGTTGAGCGCGTCCTCCACCGTCAGCATGGTGAGCACCGAAGTCACCATCAGGCCACCCAGGCCCACCGCCGTGAGGCCCTTGGCATTCTTGGCGAACTGGCCAAGGTAGCTGGTGATGGAATTACTGACGTTGCCAGGAATCAGGTTCTGGAACAGGAAGGATTCGGTCGCGCTGCGAAACTCGCGGAATACCGGGAAGGCCGCCAGCAAGGCGAAGGCCACGGTCAGCACCGGCACCACCGCCAGCACCGTGGTGAAAGTCAGGCTGGCCGCAACCTGCGGCAAGCGGCCTTCGCCGGCGCGACGCAGCGCGTAGCGCGTGAGCGCGCGTAGTTTTTGCAGATTCCATTCCCTGCGCAGGCGAACGATGCGGGCGGCAAACATGCGGGGGAAACTCCTTACCGGATTCCGTGGCGAGGCCGCAACTATAATACGCGCATTGCCCTCGCGCGCAGCGCAAGGCACAAACCCGGCCTGCCTCCCGGGACCGCTCCATCCTGGCGCCTCCCCGGTTACACCGTTTGGCGCCGTAGCTCCGTCCATGACCGAACTCCTAGTCCTCTACTACAGCCGCCACGGCAGCACCCGCAAGCTGGCCGAACACATCGCCACCGGCATCGACAGCGTGCCCGGCGCCCAGGCGCGCCTGCGCACGGTGCCGCCGGTCTCGACGGTGAGCGAAGCCACTGCTCCGGATATCCCCCCGCAAGGCCCGCCGTATGCCGAACTGCGCGACCTCGAGGAGTGCGCGGGCCTGGCCCTGGGCAGCCCCACGCGCTTCGGCAACATGGCCGCGCCGATGAAGTACTTCCTCGATGGCACGGTGGCCCAGTGGCTGTCTGGCGCCCTCACCGGCAAGCCCGCCTGCGTGTTCACCGCCACCGGCAGCCTGCACGGGGGCCAGGAAACCACCTTGYTGTCSATGATGCTGCCSCTGYTSCAYCACGGCATGCTGGTCATGGGCCTGCCCTATTCGGAAAGCGCGCTGATGACCACCACSGSCGGCGGCACSCCCTACGGCCCRAGCCACCACGCGCGCGTGGACAACAGCGCGCCGGTGTCCGAAGAGGAAGCCACGCTCGCGCGCGCCATGGGCAAACGGCTGGCCGAGACCGCGCTGCGCCTGGCCGGCGGGAGCCGCGCATGAGCGCCGCCCCGAAAGTCCCGGACGCGTCGCACACCACGGCCCCGTCCACCGCCAACACCAGCGACGGCGCGCTGCACAACGCCACCCTGTGGCGCCTGAGCGCCGGCAGCCTGATCGCGCTGATCGTGCTGTGCATCGCCTGGGAATGGTTCCTGGCGCCGCTGCGTCCGGGCGGCTCCTGGCTGATCCTCAAGTTCCTGCCTCTGCTGCTGCMGCTGCGCGGCGTGCTGACCCGCAACCGCTACACGATGCAGTGGTCGTCGATGCTGATCCTGCTGTTCTTCACCGAAGGCATCGTGCGCGCCACCAGCGACCGCGCGCCATCTTCCTCGCTGGCGTGGACCGAGGTGGCCCTGACGCTGCTGTTCTTCTTCGGCACCATCCTCTACCTGCGCCCTTACAAGCGCCGTGCCAAGGCCCTGCAGCCGGCCAAGCCCGGCAAATGACCACGCCGGCGAGCTCGCCATCAGCCCGCACCGATCCATCTCAGCGCGGCCGCCCTGACGGCGGCCGCCCTCCCGGACCCACCGCCATGAACGCCTCGCACCTCGAATCCTTCCTTGCCCTGTGCCGCGCCGCGCTCGGCGAGCAGCACGTGCTGACCGACGCCGCCGACAAGGCCCCCTACCTGACCGACTGGCGCAAGCGCTACACGGGCGAGGCAGTGGCGGTGCTGCGGCCGGGCACGGCGGAGGAAGTCGCCGCCGCCATGCACGCCTGCCACGCGCACAAGCTGGCCGTGGTGCCGCAAGGCGGCAATACGGGGCTATGTGGCGGCGCCACGCCGCAGGCGGACCAGGCTTCGGTGGTGATCTCGCTGCAACGCCTGAACCGCGTGCGGCAGGTGGACCCGCTCAACAACACCATCACCGTGGAAGCCGGCGTGATCCTGCAGCAGTTGCAGGACACCGCGCGCGAGCACGGGCGGCTGTTCCCGCTGAGCCTGGCCGCGGAGGGCAGCTGCACCATCGGCGGCAACCTTTCCACCAACGCGGGCGGCACGGCCGTGCTGCGCTATGGCAATACGCGCGAGCTTTGCCTGGGGCTGGAGGTGGTAACGCCTGCCGGCGAGATCTGGGACGGCCTGCGCGGCCTGCGCAAGGACAACACGGGCTATGACCTGCGCGACCTGTTCATCGGGGCGGAAGGCACGCTTGGCATCATCACCGCCGCCGTGATGAAGCTCTACCCGCTGCCACGCGCCCGCGTCACCGCGCTGGCAGCCGTGGCCAACCCGCGCGCTGCGCTGGCCCTGCTGGCCATCGCCCAGCAGCGCGCGGGCGCCATGCTGACCGGCTTCGAGCTGATGTCCGAGCGATGCCTGTCGCTGGTCACCACGCACTATCCGCAATTGCGCTATCCGTTCGACCGCCCGCACCCCCAGGTCGTGCTGCTGGAACTGTCCGACAATGAAAGCGAAGACCATGCGCGCGCCATCTTCGAAGCGCTGATGGAAACAGCCTTCGAAGCCGGCGTGGTGCAAGACGCGGTGGTCGCCGAATCCGTGCAGCAGTCACGCGACTTCTGGAACCTGCGCGAACATATCCCGCTCGCCCAGGTCGACGAAGGCAAGAACATCAAGCACGACATCGCCGTGCCGATCTCGCGCATCGCCGACTTCATCGACACCACCGACGCCCTGATCCAGCAAGCCTTCCCCGGCGCGCGCATGGTCACCTTCGGCCATCTCGGCGACGGCAACCTGCACTACAACGTGTCGCCGCCCGTGGGCGAAAGCCATGATGCCTTCCTCGGCAACTCGGAAGCCATCAACCTGATCGTGCATGACAGCGTGCACGCCCACCGCGGCTCGATCTCCGCCGAGCATGGGCTGGGACAACTCAAGCGCGAGGAGAACCGCCGCTACAAGAGCGGCGTGGAGCTGGCGATGATGCGGGCGATCAAGCAGGCGCTCGATCCCCAGGGGTTGATGAATCCGGGCAAGGTGATCTGAGCGCAAGCGGCGCCGGCGGCTTAGCGCGCCGCCGGAATTTCCACGACCTGCCAGCCCTCCTTGCGGTCCGCCAGGAATCGCATCACGGAATCGACGGTGACGGTCCTGATGCGGTCGGAGAAGCGCAGTTCAGCGGGATGATCGTCAAAGGCCACGTTGGCCTTGAACACGCGGCCACCCAGGCGCTTGAACGTACCGATCTTCATCTCGGACGGCTGGTAGCCGGCCAGCTTGAGCCAGGCTTGCGCCTGCTCGCGATTGACAATCTTGGCGTCCCTGGCTTCCACGGCTGCCAGCGTTTCCAGCACCCAGGTGTTGGAGTTCTGGTACTGCGTGGAGAATGGGTACGATACCAGGCTGTAGTTGATATCGTGAACCGAGCGCAGGGCTGCGCCATCCTGCAGKCGCGGCAGCAGGCGATCGGCGATCTGCTTGGGAGGGACGATCAGGACGGCATCGTACGAAAACATGTCGTCCAGGAAGAAATTGCCGACGCCCTCGTACCACAGATCCGACTGCGCGGTGCCACAGCTATTGAGCAAATGGGC
This sequence comes from Cupriavidus sp. 01L46, assembly GCF_056399905.1. Taxonomy (NCBI): domain Bacteria; kingdom Pseudomonadati; phylum Pseudomonadota; class Betaproteobacteria; order Burkholderiales; family Burkholderiaceae; genus Cupriavidus; species Cupriavidus sp. 01L46. The sequence goes on along the minus strand of NZ_JBFTSF010000097.1, from coordinate 16,485 downwards.
AATGCGCCAGCGCCCGTCCGCCGGGTTGCGGTAGATGATGCCGACGTGACTGTATTTCAGGCCGTAGCTGGACAGGTCCTGCCCCACCCGGCCCACCAGCGCCACGTTGTCCTGGCGCCGCTCCATCTCCGCCGTCACCTTCTGCGCCGTGGCCATGGCCTGGCGCAGCGTCTGCGTGCTGAGCGGCGTGTCTTCGCAACTCTGCCCTGCCGACGCCAGCAGCGGAACCAGCAGCAAGGCGAGCAAGGCGCCGGCGCGGCCGGTGCGGCCCATCCAGTTCGAGATCATGGTGTGCCCCTTCACGGCTTCGCGGCCGAGGGAACACGCTCGCGATAAAGCAACGCCTCACCGACCGAATTGGGAATGAAGGCGAGCACCTTGCCTGACACCACCAGCACGGTGCCGGTCGAATCGGCCACGGCGTTCACGGTGGCGCCGACCGAGACGCCCAGCTTCTCGAACCCGCTCTTGGCGACCTTGACCGAAGCCTTGCCCGCGGTGCTGACCGAGTCGAGGATCACCTCGACGGTATCCTTCCCGCCCTGCGCAATGCCGGAAACGACAAAGGCGCTGCCCATGCCTGCCAGCAAGGAACCCTGCACCGGGCCCGCGCCACCGGTGCTGCCGGCCACGCTGACGACAGGCGCGGCCAGGATCGACAGCGTGCCGACGGAAACCTGCTCCGACCCGCCCATATTCGCCATGGACTGCGCACTGGCCGGCGCTACACAGAGCGACGCGCAAACGATGACCAGCAATGCGGAGATCGCTCGCACCGAAACCTTGCCTTGATAGAAGTTCATTGTTCTTTTTCTCGAAAATGTGATCTTCTATTGTAAAGGCAAAGCCCTCACAAGCATCAATGCCTGCGCGGCGCTGGACGACAGACTGGGGTTCGCGGCGATCCTGGGCAAGAGCGGCCGGGATATCCCCGCGAACCAGGCAGGCAACCCGTCAAGCGCCCTTCAGCTCCGCCACGTGCTGGTCTTTCAGCTTGACGTAGTTGGCCGCCGTATAGCGGAAGAAACCAAGCTCCTTTTCCGTCAGCGCCCTAGCCTCTTTCGCCGGGCTGCCGACATAGAGATGCCCGCTCTTGAGCACCTTGCCCGGAGGCACCAGGCTGCCGGCGCCGAGGATCACTTCATCCTCGATCACCGCGCCGTCCATCACGATGGTGCCCATGCCGATCAGGATGCGGCTGCCTACCGTGCAGCCATGCAGCAGCGCCTTGTGGCCGATCGTCACGTCGTCGCCGATGGTGAGCGCGAAGCCGTCGGGATTGAAGGGGCCGGCATGGGTGATATGCAGCACGCTGCCGTCCTGCACGCTGGTGCGCGCGCCGATGCGGATGCGGTGCATGTCGCCACGGATGGTCACCAGCGGCCAGATGGAACTGTCCGCGCCGATCTCTACGTCGCCGATCACGACGGCACTGGGGTCGACGAACGCGCGGTCGCCGAGTTGGGGGGCCTTGCCCTGGAAGCTGCGAATGGTCACGATAAAAGCCTGGATACGGAAAGTCGCCAATCAAGCGCGCGCTGCGGCGCCCGGATGGCGCCGGGTCAGCGTGGAGCGCGCCGGTTCGAGCATTCTAATCCGCTGACTGCCTGCACCGCAGCGCCGCGCGATTCGCGTGGGCAAGGTATCAACCCAACCGCCTGAATGACGCCGGAGCACGCACTGATTGCGCCAAAGCCTCCTCCATTGCCTTCTTGAACAACTCCGGCTTCCCGAGGTACCGCCCCAGGCGCAGCCTCGAAATCTTGCCGTCCTGCTCGATGGCCAGCGCCGGGTAACCACGGCCGCCGATCTCATCGAGTAGCGCCCGGGTCTGCTCGAAATGGTCCGGCAGCGTCGCGCCCGCCTCGTCGTAGGCGTTTGCGAACGATGCAGCATCGAGCCCCAGTTCGTCGACAATCTGGATCAGTTCCTTGCGCTCGGCGATCGGGCGTCCCTCGCGGTAATACGCAGTCTGAAGGCGCTCGAGCATCTTTAGCCCTGCGCCGGCGACGGATTCAGCGGCCAGCATCGCCGCGGTGGGCGGGCCGGAATCCAGCCTGACATCGTAGTCGTACTGCGTGCCCTGCTGGTACGTCTCGCTGAAAGGCTGCCCGCTGAGCGCGGTGATGCGTTCCTCGTGAGGGCGAACGAAATCGCGCCATTCGGCGGACATGTTCTGCGCCCGTTCTCCCGCCAGCATGCCGCCGCTGTGCGGCACCACCCTCAGGCCAGCTTCGTCGGCCGCCGACACAAGCGGCGCAAGACCATAGCACCATCCGCAAAACGGGTCGTAGACGTAATGAAGCGTCGCTTGCTTGTTCATTTCTGTGTTCTCCAGATTCTCTGCGGCAGCCGCGCGGTGCACGCTGCCGCTGCGCTCACTATTAAATGGCATTGCCCATTTCCGCCTGCAATGCCTTTTCCATGATGGAAGGGGGCTGCGCCCCAGCGATGACGGTGTTGCCGATCCGCATCGAGGGCACGGAGCGGACCCCCTCGCGCAGCGCCTTCGCCTGCGCCGCCACGACCTCCGCTTCGCCGTCGGTGCCAGACAAGTGGTGCCGCACGGCTTGCGCATCGAATCCAGCCGATACGGCTAGCGGCACGAGTACATCGATCAGGCCGATGTGCTCCCCGCGGGAAAAGTACGCAGCGAATATGGCCTCAAACAGTGCCTCCACCATGGCTGCGTCGCCGGTCTGTTGGGCGAAAGCCATCAGCCGGTGCGCAAGCCGGGTATTGGGCGTGACCGTGATCAGGTCATAGTTGAAATCAAGCCCGGCGCGCCGCCCCATCATCGCCACCTCTGCGTCCATGGCCTGCGAACGGGCCCAGCTGCCGAACTTCGCAGTACGGTAGGCCTTGCGGTCGGCGCCTTCCACCGGCATGTCCGGGTTGAGTTCGTAGGGCACATAAGACATCGCGGGGGCGACCTCGGCCGGCACGCGCTCAATGGCGGCCTTCAGGTTGCGATGGCCGATCCAGCACCACGGGCAAATAAAGTCATAGGTGATCTGGGTGTCAACGGGTTTCATGACGGCTCCTTGCGTGAGTGATGCAGCCAGCGTAGACGGCGGGCCGCATCAGCGGAATGGCATGCCAGCGCAAACCTGCGTTGCCGGCGGCGCAACGCCAGGTTCGCGGGGCGAGTGCGCCCACCCCGTTGCCGCCCACGCAAAACTGCTTTGCCCCCGCCATGCATTCTCTGCGGGCCCGGACGCTTCTACGATGCAATGCATCCACTCGCACTCTGGAGCCACACATGGACACCAATGACGCATCCTCCGTCGGCCCGCGCAAGGCCCTGGTCATAGGCGGCTCGCTGGGCGGCCTGTTCGCGGCCACCGCGCTGCGCGCCGTGGGCTGGCAGGTCGACGTGTTCGAGCGTTCGGCATCGGACCTCGACAGCCGTGGCGGCGGCATTGTGTTGCAGCCGGAGGTACTGCGGGCGTTCTCGTTCGCCGGCATCGCCGCGCACGGAGCGCTAGGTGTGCGCTCGCACGACCGGCTGTTCCTGGATCAAGGCGGCGACGTGCTCCACCGCCAGCGCATGCCGCAGACACAGACCTCATGGAACACGCTGTATGCCACCCTGCTCGATCATTTTCCGGCAGCGCACTATCACCGCGGCGCGGCGCTCACTGCGATCGCGCAGAACGAACACGGCGTGCGCGCCACCTTCGCCGATGGACGCCAGGCGTGCGGCGAATTGCTGGTCGGTGCCGACGGCGCTGGCTCCACGGTGCGCAGTATCGTGCTGCCCGGCGTCGCCCCCAGCTATGCCGGCTATGTCGTCTGGCGTGGCCTGGTCGACGAAGGCCGCCTGCCTGAGGCGGCCAGGCCGCTGCTGCACGAGAACTTCGTGTTCCAGCAAGACCGCGACTCGATGATGCTGCAGTACATGGTGCCCGGCGCCGACGGCGCCACGGCGCCCGGACGACGCCGCTTCAACTGGCTGTGGTACCTGAAGGCCGAGCCCGGCGCGGCGCTCGATGCCGTGCTCACCGATCGCCACGGAAAACGCCGCAGCCATTCGATCCCACCGGGCTTGCTGTCGGCCGAGCAGGAGAAAGGGTTTCGCCAGACCGCCGCCGCGCGCGCCAACCCCGCGTTCCGCGCGCTGATCGATCACACCGATCAGATCTTCGTCCAGGCCATCCAGGACCTGCAGGTGCCTCGCATGGTGTTCGGCCGCGTACTGCTGACCGGCGATGCCGCCTTCATGCCCCGCCCCCATACCGCCGGCAGCACCGCCAAGGCCGCGGCCAATGCCGTGGCGCTGGCCAAAGCGCTCGACGACACGGCCGACCCGGACCAGGCGCTGCAACGCTGGCAGCAGGGCGAACTCGCGCAAGGCAAGCAGATGACCCAGTGGGGCATCGACATGGGTAACCGCATCATGGGAATCGCACTGCATTAAGGCACGGAGCCGTGCCGCGAAGAAGTGGCGCAGCCGGCATGCACTCCGCCAATCAGGGTAAGTACTCCCCTTTTCCGCTCTTGGCTGTTCCGTTCAGCCGCCCTACAATTTATCAAACGATCACTAATCGATCGATCAATAGCAAAGGCAACCATGACCATCCGCAAGCTCGCGCACTTCTCGATCCGCACCACGGACCTCGAGCAATCCTGCGCCTTCTACGAACGCATTCTCGGCTTCAGGCAAGGCTATCGCCCGCCCTTCGATTTCCCCGGCGCCTGGCTGTACATGGGCGGGGACGAGGGTGACTTTGGCACGGTGCACATCATCGGTGCCGACCCCGGCAACCCCGGCGGGCTGTCCGGCTACCTCGGCGACCGCGCACCCTTGGCGGCGGGCACCGGCGCCCTCGACCACATCGCGTTCCTGGCCACCGGCGTGGCGCAGATGTGGGCAAAGCTGGAAGCCGAAGGCATTCCGTGGCGCGACCGCACCGTCCCCAGCCTGGGCCTGCATCAGGTGTTCATCGAGGACCCATCCGGCGTCACCATCGAACTGAACTACCCCGCCGCCGAGGTGGCGGGCCTTGAAATCCCGGGCAACGGCGCGCGCGCACCCCACCCCGAAGTGGCAGGAGACTGACTATGACAACCCTATCGACACGGCCGAAGGCCATCATCGTGGGCGGCTCGCTGGGCGGGCTGTTCGCGGCAAACCTGCTCGCCCGCGGCGGGTGGGAAGTGGAGGTATGCGAGCGCGTTCCCGACGCCCTTGCCGGGCGCGGCGCGGGCATCGTCACGCATCCGGAATTGTTCGAGGCCCTGGCCGCCGCCGGGGTCGAGGTGGACGACGCCATCGGCGTGCAGGTGAAGTCCCGGCTGACGCTGGCCCAGGACGGCAGCGTGCTGTCGCAGCGTGAGCTGCCGCAAACGCTGACGGCATGGGGCAAGATGTATCACGTGCTGCGGTCCGCCTTCACCGGGGGTACCTACCGCACGGGCGCCAATGTGGTGTCGGTGCGCAGCGAGCCCGGCCGCGCCGTGGTGATGCTGGACGATGGCTCGATCCATCACGCCGATCTCGTCGTCGCCGCGGACGGTTTCCGCTCCGCGCTGCGCGAGTGCCTGTTGCCCGAGGCCAGGCTCCAGTACGCCGGCTACATCGCCTGGCGCGGCCTGGTGGACGAAACGAGCCTGAGCGAAGCCACGCGCGACATGCTGTTCGAGAAGTTCGCCTTCTGCCTGCCGCCGCGCGAGCAGATCCTCGGCTACCCGGTGGCGGGCCAGGGCAACAGCACCCGGGTTGGCGAGCGCCGCTACAACTTCGTGTGGTATCGCGCCACCAGCGAAGACGTGGACCTGCCCGACCTGCTGACCGACGCCAGCGGCAAGCGCTGGTCCGGCGGCATCCCGCCCGGGCTGATCCGCCCGGATGTGCTTGCTAGCATGGAAGAGGCCGCGCTGGCCAACCTGGCGCCCCAGTTCGGCGAGGTCGTGACCAAGGCCGCGCAGCCGCTGTTCCAGCCCATCTTCGACCTTGAGGTGCCGCACATGGCCTTCGGCCGCGTGGCGCTGCTCGGCGACGCCGCCTTCGTGGCGCGCCCGCACTGCGGCATGGGCGTGACCAAGGCCGCGGGCGACGCCATCTCGCTGGTCAAGGCCCTGCAAGCGCATGGCAGCGTCAGTGCCGCACTGGAAAGCTACAGCGCCGAGCGCGTGCAGGTGGGCGCGGCCATCGTCCAGCACGCGCGCCACCTCGGCGCCTATATGCAGGCGCAGCTCAAGAACGAGACCGACCGCCAGATGGCCGAGCGCTATCGCACGCCGGAAGCCGTGATGCGCGAGACGGCGGTCTCGACGCGCTTCTGAGCGCGCCGCCGCCCTCCCGCCAGACCAAACGCCCCCAATGGAGACAGCCTTGGAACACACCGCCCCCACCTTTGCCGCAGCCGCCCGCGAAAGCGCCGCGCCCGCTGCGCCCCCACCGAATCCCCTGCTCGCCGATCCGGCATTCCAGTCCCTGGTGCGCGCGCGGCGCAGGTTCGCGTGGGCCCTGACCGCCATCATGCTGGCGGTGTACTTCGGCTACATCCTCACGCTCGCCTTCCGGCCCGCGCTGCTGGGCCGCCAACTGACCCTGGGCCAGCCCATGAGCGTGGGCATTCCCGTCGGCTTCGGCATGTTCGCGCTGACCTTCCTGCTGGTTGCGGTGTACGTGCATCGCACCAACACCGTGTACGACCAGCGCATCGGCGAGCTCAAGCAAGGGGCAGCAAAATGAAACGATCCGCCATCTTCTCCATTTCCGCCACTGCCGCAACCCTGCTGCTTGCCGCCTCGCCCGCGTGCGCGGCACAAAGCTCGGTGGGCCAGGGCATGAACGTCATCGCCATCGCCATGTTCCTGATGTTCGTTGCCGCCACGCTCGTGGTCACGCGCTGGGCGGCCAGGAGCAACCACAGCGTGGCCGATCACTATGCCGCCGGCGGCAAGATCACCGCCCTGCAGAACGGCTGGGCGATTGCCGGCGACTACATGTCGGCGGCCTCCTTGCTGGGCATCTCCGCGCTGGTCTTCACCAGCGGCTACGACGGCCTGATCTACTCCATCGGCTTTCTCGCCAGCTGGCCGATCATCCTGTTCCTGATCGCCGAGCCGCTGCGCAACCTGGGCCGCTTCACGCTGGCGGACGTGGTCTCTTACCGCCTGCAGCAGCGCCCCATCCGCGCGTTCTCCGCGTCCAGTTCCATCGTCATCGTACTGCTGTACCTGGTGTCGCAGATGGTGGGGGCCGGCAAGCTGGTGGAGCTGTTGTTTKGCTTCAGCTACACGGCGGCGGTCGTGCTGGTCGGCGTGCTGATGGTGGTCTATGTGTTCTTCGGCGGCATGCTGGCTACCACCTGGATCCAGATCATCAAGGCGGTGCTGCTGCTTGCGGGCGCCGCTTTCATGGCGTTCATGGTCATGAGCCGCTTCGGCTTCAGCCTGAATGCGCTGTTCGCACAGGCCATCGAGGCCCACGGCAAGCACGCGGCCATCATGCGCCCGGGCGGCCTGGTCTCCGATCCCGTCTCGGCGGTATCGCTCGGCCTGGCGCTGATCTTCGGCACTGCCGGCCTGCCGCATATCCTGATGCGCTTCTTCACCGTCGGCGACGTCAAGGCGGCACGCAAGAGCATCCTGTATGCCACCGGCATCGTCGGCATCGGCTACGCGCTGATCATCATCATCGGCTTCGGCACCATCGCGCTGGTGGCCAGCGATCCGGCCTACCACACGCCTGCCGGCACAGTGATCGGCGGCGTCAACATGGTGGCCGTGCACCTGGCCCATGCCGTTGGCGGCAACCTCTTTCTCGGCTTCATCTGCGCGGTGGCGTTCTCGACCATCCTGGCCGTGGTGGCGGGGCTGACGCTGGCAGGTTCCTCGGCCATCTCGCACGACCTCTATGCCAAGGTCCTGCGCCAGGGCAACGCCACCGACAAGGAGGAGATGCGCGTCTCCCGGATGACCACGCTCGTGCTGGGCGTACTGTCCATCCTGCTGGGCATCCTGTTCGAGAAGCAGACCATTGCCTTTATCGTCAGCCTGACCTTTTCGATCGCCGCCAGCTCGAATTTCCCGGTGCTGCTGCTGTCGATCTACTGGCGCGGACTGACCACGCGGGGCGCTGTGGTGGGCGGCTCTCTTGGTCTGCTGACCGCAGTGGTGCTGACGGTGCTGAGCCCGACCGTATGGGTGCAGGTGCTCGGCCATGCGAGCGCCATCTACCCCTACGAATATCCGGCGCTGTTCTCCATGCTGGCGGCCTTTGCCGGCATTTACGTCTTCTCGGTCACCGACCGGTCCGCGCGCGGCGCGCGCGAACGCGGCGCCTTCAACAATCAGCTGGTCGATTGCGAGCTCGGCCTGGTCAAGCCGCAGTAGGTCCCGTGTCCTGTGCTGCCGGCCACAGTGCCGGCAGCCCGGCCAGCGCCTCACAATTTATCACCCGATTGGTACAATGCCGCAAACGCTCCGCACGGGACGTGCCTGTCACAGGTGAACGAATGAAACGAGACGCAACGCCGCCGGAGACCCCTGCCCCGGCCAAGACCGCAAAACGGCTGCTCCCCGAAGAGCGGGAGCAGCAGATCGTGCAGAAGGCCATCGAGCACTTCACGCGCAACGGATTCTCCGGCAGCACGCGCGATCTCGCCAAGCAGATTGGCGTCACCCAGCCCTTGCTGTACCGCTACTTCTCCAGCAAGGAGGCGCTGATCGACCGGGTCTACAGCGAAGTGTTCCAATGGCGGCCCGACTGGGAACGCCAGATCGCCGATCGCGCCACGCCGCTGACCGAACGGCTGTATGCGTTCTACCTCGACTACGCCTCCGTGATCCTGCGCGAGGAATGGATCCGGGTCTTCATCTTTGCCGGCCTCACGCGCGAAGGCATCAACAACAAGTACCTCAACAAGCTGCGCAGCAAGGTCTTCCTGCCCGTGCTGGCCGAGGTGCGCGCCGCGTACGGCATCCCGGAGCCGCGCAACGCGGCCGAGCTGGAGGCCGAGGTCGAGATGATCTGGGGCCTGCACGCGGCCATCTTCTATCTCGGCGTGCGCAAATGGGTCTATGGCCTCAAGGTGCCCGCGGACATCGGCGCCGTGATCCGCCGCAAGGTGGACATGTTCCTCCACGGCGCGCCTGCCGTCATGCGTTCCCTGCGCGCGCCCGACAAGCCCGGCAACTGAGCCCCCGCAGGGATAGACGGCACCCTTACCGCTGGAGTCTTACCTATGGACAAGCTGCTGGCATTGAAGCTGTTCGTCGAGACAGTCGACGCCAAGGGGTTCTCCTCCGCCGCGCGCCGGGTCAACCTGGCCACGTCATCGGTGACCCGCATGATGGATGGCCTGGAGGAGGAGCTGGGGACCGTGCTGCTGAACCGGTCGACGCGGCAGGTGACGGTGTCCGAAGCCGGCGCCGCCTATTACCAGCGGGCGCGCAAGATCCTCGACGCGGTGGCGGAAGCCGACGCGCTGATCGCCGACCGTGGCGATACACCGGTGGGCCAGCTTCGCGTGTCGCTGCCGGTGGCGTTCGGGCGCCGCTGCATCGCGCCGTTCCTCGGCGGCCTGATCGCGCAGTATCCGAAACTGGAACTGGAAGTCACGCTGACCGACGAGATCGTCGACCTGCTCGGCGAACGCATGGATCTATCCATCCGCCTGGGCAGCGCCGCGTCGCTTGACGAAGTGGTGGCGCGTCAGATCGGCACGTTCCGGCGCAGGGTGGTGGCAAGTCCGGGCTATCTGCAGCAGCGCGGCATCCCCGCCGCGCCGGCGGAGCTGGCCGGGCACGCGTGCCTGCGTTTCACGTACGGCGCGGGCCAGCAGATGTGGACCTTGCTGCGCGGCACCGAAGAAATCCAGGTGCCCGTTCCGGGCACCTTCAAGAGCAACAACGCCGAAGTGCTGCGCGAACTGGCGCTGGCCGACGCAGGCATCGCCCTGCTGCCCGACTGGCTGGTCGACGACGACATCCAGAGCGGGCGGCTGACCGCCCTCCTGGAAGACTGGACGGTCAACCCCAACCGCGCCAGTTCGGCCATCACCGCGCTCTACCTGCCGAACCAGCGCGGCTCGCGGCGCATCGCCGCCTTCCTCGACTTTCTCTCGCGGATTCCCGGGCCGACCGGCCGGCACGAAGCGGGMGGCTGACGCCCTCCCCCCGTTCCCTTTTCCCCCTTGCCGCCAGCGCAACGCAACGTTGCGCGGTGGCCCGATTCTCCGGCGACGGGTTAGCACCTAACCTTCAGGTCATCTCGTTTCGAGACGGCCAGCGGCGCGAAGGCAAGCCTGCTGCCACCGACCGACCCATCGCACCTGACGGAGAACCACCGTGACCCACCATCTCTTCACCCCCGTTCGCCTCGGCAACCATACCCTGGCGCATCGCATTGCCATGGCGCCGCTGACACGCTCGCGCGCCGGCCAGCCCGGCAACGTGCCCACCGACATGAATGTCGAGTACTACCGGCAGCGTGCCAGCGCGGCGCTGATCGTCACCGAAGCCACGCAGATCTCGCAGCAGGGACAGGGCTACGCCTGGACACCGGGCATCCATAGCGCGGCGCAAATCCAGGGATGGCAGGCGGTCAGCGACGCCGTGCATGGGCAAGGCGGCATCATCTTCATGCAACTGTGGCACGTCGGCCGCGTTTCGCACCCGGTGTTCCAGCCCGGCGGCGCGCTGCCAGTGGCACCCAGCGCCCTGCCCGTCCCCGGCAAGACCTTCATCATCGATGCGCATGGCAACGGCGCCTGGAGCGACGTGCCCGTGCCGCAGGCGCTGACCCTCGACGGCATCCGCGATATCGTGTCCGACTACCGGCACGCCGCCCGCAACGCCATGGCTGCCGGCATGGACGGCGTGGAGATCCACGCCGGCAACGGCTACCTGCTCGACCAGTTCATCAACTCCAACAGCAACCAGCGCGACGACGCCTACGGTGGCAGCATCGAGAACCGGGCACGGCTGCTGCTGGAGGTGGTGGACGCGATCGCGGCGGAGGTCGGGCCCGCGCGCGTTGCCGTGCGGCTGACGCCCATGGGGCGCTTCATGGGCATGGGAGATGCATCGCCTGAAGAAACCTTCGGCTACATCGTGCGCCAGCTCGACACCCGGGGCCTGGCCTACCTGCACCTGGTCGAGCCGGCCATGGTCGGCACCGTCAAGGAGGAGCACGCCGATCCCCGCTGGGATGCGATCATCCAGCAACTGCGCGCGGCCTACCGCGGCGTGTTGATGCTGGCGGGCGGCTACGGCCGCGACACCGCCGAGCACGCGCTCGCCAGCGGCCGTGCCGACATCATCGCCTTCGGCCGCCCGTTCATCGCCAATCCCGACCTGCCCGCCCGGCTGCGGGGCGGCCTGCCCTTGAACACGCCCGATGCCACGTCCTTCTTCGGCGGCGGTGCCGGAGGCTACACCGACTATCCGGCCGCGGCGTGAATGCGGATGGCCGACAAGCGATCGGCGTGCCCGGCAAGCCGCGCGGTCAATATCCGCCCGGGCACCTGGCTTACGGCCCCGGCCACACACGTCGCCGGATCGCGCGGCCGCCTGCGCCAGGCGCGCCGGCACACCACCCTCTCATACCTTGGTTTGAGCGTCACAGACCACTGGTCTGATTGTTGCCGGTCAACACGGCTCCTACCATGCGAGTTGAGCCGTGCCTTCCCACCGCTGCCAAAAGTCCCGATGCATGGAATGCGCGCCGCGGGTCTTTATCGATACAAGGATTCCCGCAATGAACCGGCATCTACTCCCGGCAGGCCAGGCATGAAACGCCGGCCCATCCTTCTCGCGGCGGCAGGGGCGGCGGCTGTTGCCCTGGTGGCCGCCGCCGGCATCATGTGGGAGCCGGCCATCGCGCCGATCCCCGCGCCCGCTTCCTTCGACCGGGCGCTGACGCTGGAGGGCGCCCGCGTGGTCGCGCTCGGCGACTGCGCGGTGTGCCATACGGCCAAGGGCGGCCAGCCCTTCGCCGGCGGCCTGCCGCTGGTCACGCCGTTCGGCACCATCTACTCGACCAACATCACGCCCGATGCGCAAACCGGCATCGGCAACTGGTCGCTGGACGCCTTCACGCGCGCCATGCGGCGCGGTATCGCGCGCGACGGCCACCAGCTCTATCCGGCGTTTCCGTACATTCACTTCACCAGGATGTCGGACCGCGAGATCGAGGCGGCCTACGCCTACCTGATGCGGCGCGAGCCCGTGACTGCCAGGCCGCCCGCCAACGCACTGATCTTCCCGCTCAACTTCCGGCCCCTGGTCGCCTTCTGGAACGTGCTGTTCCTGCGGCCCGGCGAAGCGCAGCGCGATCCCGCGCAGGACGAAGCCTGGAACCGCGGCCGCCTGCTGGTGGACGGGCTTGGCCACTGCGCCGCCTGCCACTCGCCGCTCAATGCGATCGGCGGGGAAAAACCGGGCCGCGCCTTCGACGGCGGCGTGGTGGACAACTGGGAAGCGCCGCCGCTGAACCGCCTGGCGAGCGGGCCAGCGCCCTGGACCAAGGCGCAGCTAAGCACCTACCTGCGCACCGGCATCTCCGCGGCGCATGGCGCTGCAGCCGGGCCGATGCTGCCGGTCACGCTCGAACTGGCCACCGTGCCAGAGGCGGACGTCGATGCCATTGCGAGCTATCTGATGTCGCTGCACGAGCCGGCACCCGCGCCCGCCGTGGTGCCGGTCTCGGCGGCCGTGACCGACCAGTCCGCCATCGCGCGCGGCGCGACGCTCTTCACCGGGGCGTGCGCCGCCTGCCATGGCCCCGGTTCGCCAATGCAGAGCGCGGGTGCCCGCCCCAGCCTCGCCACCAGTTCCGCGGTCAACGCGAGCACGCCGCGCAACGCCATCCAGATGATGCTGCAAGGCGTGGCGTGGAACGGCGAGGACGCGATGCACTACATGCCTGCGTTCGCACAGGCCTTCGACGACCAGCAGCTTGCCGACCTGGCGGCCTACCTGCGCGCCACCTACACCCGGCAGCCGCCGTGGACCGGCGTGCAGGACACCGTAGCTAACCTCAGGAAAGGGGACGAATCGAGATGATCAAGCTCACCGTCAACGGCGCCAGCCACGCGCTGGACATCGATCCGTCCACGCCACTGCTCTACGCCCTGCGCGGCGAGTTGCACCTGCACGGCGCCAAGTTCGGCTGCGGCCTGGGCCAATGCGGCGCCTGCACCGTCATCGTCGGCGACCGCCCCGTGTTTTCATGCCTGATGCCGGTGGCATCGGTCGGCGCCCGGCCGGTGCGCACCATCGAGAGCCTGGGCACCGCCGATAAGCCGGGTCCCTTGCAGAAAGCGTTCATCGACCACCAGGCGGCGCAGTGCGGTTATTGCATCGCCGGCATGATCATGCGTGCGCAGGCTCTGCTGGAGGTCAACGCGCACCCCACCGAGGCCGAGCTGCGCGCGCATATGGAGCCCAACCTGTGCCGGTGCGGCACCCATATGCGCATTCTGGCGGCCATCCGCGCCGTGGCCGGCATGCCCAGCGCCGTGCGCCCGGGCGGGGTCAAGGGCGAGGGCAGCAAGGAGGGGACGCGATGAGCGGCCATGACGACCCCATCGACCTGGGCCGCCGCGCCATCCTGGTCTCGGGCTCGCTGGTGGTGGGCTTCACGCTGCTGCCAGGCCGCAAGGCCATGGCGCAAATGGTGCTGGCCGACGAGGGTGCCGCCGTGCAGGTCGCGCGGCAGTACGGAGCATTGGCGGGCAGCCTGAAGACCAACCCCTATCTCGACGCCTGGATCAGGATCGCCCCCGACAACCAGGTCACGGTGTACACCGGCAAGGTCGAGCTGGGCACCGGTGTGCGCACCGCGCTGCTGCAGGTGGCGGCGGAGGAACTGCAGATGGCGCCCGCGCTGATCACCTTCCTGAGCGCCGATACCGGCCGTTCGCCGGACGAAGGGCTGACCGCCGGCAGCCACACCATGGCCGACAGCGGCAGCGCCCTGCTCAACGCGGCGGCCCAGGTGCGCGGGCTGCTGACCGACGCCGCCGCGCGGCAGCTGCGTGTCGATGCGGCATCGCTGTCGGTCGGCAATGCGCGCATCACGGCCCCCGACGGGCGCTCGCTGTCGTTCGGCGAACTGCTGCCCGCGGTGAACCTGCACCGCACGGCAACACCCGCCTCGCCGCTGCGCGACCCCAAGTCGTTCTCCGTGATCGGCACGCCGATGCCCCGGCTGGACATTCCCGGCAAGGTCACCGGCAAGCCGAGCTATGTCCAGGACCTGGCCATGCCGGGCATGGTGCATGCGCGCGTGGTACTGCCGCCGGCCTATGAGGCCGCGCTGCTGTMGGTCGACGAGACCACCGTCAAGTCCATGCCCGGCGTGATCGCCGTCGTGCGCGACGGCAACCTGCTCGCCGTGGTGGCCGCGGGGGAATGGCAGGCGGTACTGGCTCAGCGCGCGCTCAGCGCCGCCTGCCGCTGGAGCAAGGGGCGCGCGCTGCCCCGCCCCGCCGACGTGATCGCGCAGCTCAAGCCACTCTCCACGCAGCACATCGAGATCGCCAACACACGGGGCGCAGTGCCGGCAGGCGCCAGGACGCTGGCCGCCAGCTATTCCAAGCACTACCTGATGCACGGATCGATCGGCCCCTCGTGCGCCGTCGCGCAGTTGCAGGACGGCGTGCTGACCGTATGGACCCACTCCCAGGGTGTCTACCCGCTGCGCGACGGCCTGGCCGAGATGCTGTCGATGCCCAAGGACAAGCTGCGCTGCATCCACGTGGAAGGCTCGGGCTGCTACGGGCACAACGGCGCCGACGACGCCGCCGCACATGCCGCCTATCTGGCCCGCGCCCTGCCGGGAAAGCCGGTGCGCGTGCAATGGATGCGTGACCAGGAGAACCTGTGGGACCACTTCACGCCGGCCATGGCCACCGAGGTCAAGGCCTCGCTCGATGCCAGCGGCCATATCGTCGACTGGAACTACGCGCTGTGGAGCAGCTCGCATAACGAGCGCGTGATCAACGCGGGCCGGCTGCTGCCCGCCACCCAGCTGGCCAGGCCCTTCGTCCCCGCGCCCTCGGCCCCGATGGTGCAGCCCGAAGGCGGCGGCGACCGTAACGCGATTCCGCTCTACAAGCTCCCGGCCTCGCACATCGTCAACCACTTCTCGCCGACCATGCCGCTGCGCACCTCGGCGATGCGCTCGCTGGGCGCGCACATGAACGTCTTCTCGATCGAGAGCTTCATGGACGAACTGGCCGCCGCGGCCAACACCGACCCCGTGGCGTTCCGGCTGCGGCATCTGGAAGACCTGCGCGCGCGCGACGTGATCCAGCTTGCGGCCGCCAGGTTCGGCTGGCCCCGGCGCGGCCGCAAGCCCGGCCACGGCGTCGGCTTCGCGTTCGCCAGGTACAAGAACCTGATGGGCTATATGGCGATCGCGCTGGAGATCTCGGTGGTGCGCGACACGGGACTGGTACGCCTGGAGCATGCGGAGGTGGCCGTCGACTGCGGGCAGATCGTCAATCCGGATGGCGTGCGCAACCAGATCGAGGGCGGCGTCCTGCAGGCCGCGAGCTGGACGCTGTACGAGCAGCTGCGCTTCGATACCAGCGGCATCGGTAGCTTCGATTGGAGTGCCTATCCGATCATGCGCTTCTCCGCCGTGCCCACCACCGTCAACGTGCACCTGATCGACCGCCCCGGCACGCCCTTCCTCGGCGTGGCCGAAGCAGCCATGGGGCCCACGGCGGGCGCCATCGGCAATGCCCTGTTCGACGCCACCGGCAAGCGGCTGCGCGACATGCCGCTGGGCGGCGAGCGGCTGCGCAGGGAAATCGCGCCGTAGCGCGCAGCGTGCCATGACCCGGGCGCTGACCGGCGCCCGGCCCCTGAACCTTCAACGCCATGACCATCATGCCCATCGTGCCCACCATGCCCACGTCCAGACCTTACCGCGCCATCGTGATCGGCGGCTCGCTCGGCGGGCTCTTTACCGCCATCTGCCTGCGCGCCATCGGCTGGGAGGTCGATGTCTTCGAGCGCTCGCCGCAGCAGCTCGACAGCCGCGGCGGCGGGCTAGTGCTGCAGCCCAGCGTGCTCGACGCGCTGGCCTTCGCCGGGGTCGCGCACCCGCCAGAGTTCGGCGTGCCGTCGAAGGACCGCATCTTCCTGGACCGCGCGGGTGTAGTTCGCCGCATCGACATGCCGCAGACGCAAATCGCCTGGAACGGACTCTATGCCCTGATGAAAGGCGCGCTTGATCCGCGCATGATCCATGCCGGCGAGGAACTGGTCACGCTGGCCCGCGAGGCCGATCATGTGACGGCCCGCTTTGCCTCCGGCCGCACCGAGCGCGCGGATCTGCTGGTCGGCGCCGACGGACCGCTGTCCACGGTGCGGCAGCAACTGCTGCCCGGCGATGCGCCCGCCTATGCTGGCTATGTCGCCTGGCGCGGCGTGCTGCCCGAGGCAGCGCTGGGCGAGCAGGCCAGGTCGCTGCTGGTCGATGCCTTCGCCTTCCAGGACGGGCCGGGACACCAGATG
>NZ_JBFTSF010000096.1:0-20662 GCF_056399905.1 Cupriavidus sp. 01L46 | reverse complement strand
ACCTTGCCGTGACGCTCCTGGGGATTATCGGCAAGCACCTGGGGGAGCGCGGGGTGATCACCACCGAGGAACTGCCACGCTGCATCCATATACTGGAAGCCGCTGTGACGGACGCCAAGAAGGTGCACCCTGCCGTATCGTCGGTCCACCCCGGCAAGAATGACGATGACAACGAGGRAGAGCCCCTGCACCTGGGCCAGCGCGCCTACCCCTTCCTCGACATGCTGCGCGCATCCCAGCGCGAGAACACCGAGGTGATGTGGGGCGTGTAGGCAGCGCGCCGAATCCCCCATAGATAGAAAACAAGGTGGCCGGCGCCAGCCGGCCGCCTTGCCGACCCCTTCCGATCCCTCGCTTTTCGCTCCCTGCTTCTTGTCGCGCTTCCGGCTCGCTTCCGGCCCGCCTGGATTCCCCCCCTGCCTGCTCGCACTTCCGGCAAAAAAGAATGCCCGGCCGATGTTTCTGGCCGGGCGTGCCGGATCAGGGAGGGGATCCGGAAGGGGAAATATCTGTGTTTCAGGGTGCGGCCAACGTCACCTGCGCGGCGCATGCAGCACTGCCGGCAAGGCTGGCGCCGTAGCGCTAGCCCTTGCCCAGCATGTCCGCGAACTTGTCGGCGTGCCTCGGTCAATCGCCGCGGGCGCGTCCGCTGGCCGCCAGCAGCAAGGCGACGAAAGCGCCGGCCGCCGCCGCGATGCCAAGCGCCTTCAACGGCGACTCCACCACGCGTTGCTGCACGCCATGCACGGCGTAGCCGACACGTTCGCGGGCACGGCTCTTGAGTTGGTCGGCCAGCGCGTGAGAGCGGTCGTGCAACCGGCGCCCGGCTTGCACTGCCTCGGACGAACCTTCGCGCCCCAGCACTTCCAAGGTTTGCTCGAGCTGGGCGATCAGTGCGCCGACCTCGCCGGCCACGGGCCCCGTGGCTTCGCGGGCGGCGCCGCGCGTATCGCGTGCGGCATGCCGGATCTGTCGCACCGTGCTTTCGGCACGATCAGCCAGGTGATTCACTTCTTTTCGGATCCTCGGATTGTTGGTCAGCATTGGCTTACCTCCGTTTCGTCTGATGACGCGCTGTGACTGGGTTCGTGCTAACTGCCGGGGCGCGCTGCGTGGATCGAGTGCGGCGGCCCTGCCGACCGCCGCGCTCTCGCCTGGCACCTAGCGCCTGACCAGGCCGATCACAAACGTCACCAGCGCAACCACCAGGAAGATGAAGAACAGGATCTTGGCGATCTCGACCGCCCCTGCCGCGATGCCGCCAAAGCCGAATACCGCGGCGATCAGGGCGATGACAAAAAATACGACTGCGTAGTGCAACATGGTGATGGCTCCCTAAGTGGATTGGGCTGCCGCGCCAGCAGGCGCGCGCTTGGCAAGTGACAGCGGCTGGCGATTAGCGATTAGCGATCGGTGATTGCGATTGGCTATTTCACCGCCTTGAACACGGTCACGCCCAGGACAAGGAACAGCACGAACAGCACCAGGAAGATGAAGAACAGGATCTTGGCAATGCCGGCCGCACCGGCAGCAATCCCTGTGAACCCCAGCAAGCCGGCGACCACGGAAACCACTGCAAGAATCAGCGCCCATTTCAGCATTGGCGTTCTCCCTCGTTCTTCCCGAGCTGGCTTGACGCAGGGTGCGCAAGCTCATGGAACCATGGTAGAAAGCAGACCTCCGCCCGGACACCGCAGCCGCACCGATTCGCTTGTCAGCCAATTCCTACAGTCCAAGCGCCGGCGCGGCCTCGTAGGCCGCACCGGAGACACGGCGGGTTGACCGCAGACAGTCGATGTGCTTCCATCGTCGCAGACAAGGTGCAGGCCAGGCGCGGGAGACGCCGCGCCGGCCAGGCGCCCGACTTCGGGAAACGAACATGTTCAAGCAGTCACTGCTGCGCTCGACCTTGCTTCTGGCGGGCGGCATCGTGCTTACCGTGGTGGTGCTGATCGCCTCCGAGGCAGGCAATATCCGCTTGCGCCAGGGCTATACGCAAGTCATCCAGTCGCAGCAGGTGCAGGGCCAGATCAACGCCCTGCTCGGCGAGCTGGTCACTGCCGAAGCCGGCCAGCGTGGCTTCCTGCTGACCGGCAAGGAAAGCTACCTTCAGCCGTACTACAAGGCCGTGCCGCGCATCAATGCGCTGATGAGCGCGCTGCGCAACCGCTACGCGGACGACCCCGAGGCGCTCAAGCTGTTCACCGAGGCCTCCACCGCCGTCAGCCGCAAGCTCACCGAGATGGACCTGACACTGCTCTACGGCAAGCGCGACGTGGAAGTGGCGCTCGACCTGGTGCGCACGGACTTCGGCAAACAGACGATGGACAACGCGCGGCGCGGGCTGGAAGCCTTGCTGCAACGCGAGGCCAAATCGGTGTCGCAGAGCCTGGAGTACGCCGACCGCGACCTTGCTCTGTCGCGCTACGGCATCGGCCTGCTGACCGCCATCAATATCGTGCTGCTGATTGTGGTGGGCTTGCAGCATTCGCGCCGCATGGCGGTATCGGAAGCCGCACGCAGCGAGCTAGAGGAGGAAAGCGCGCGCCTGGACAGCATGGTGCGCTCGCGCACCCGCCAGCTATCGGCGCTGGCATCCCACCTGCAGCGCGTGACCGAGGACGAGAAGACGCGGCTGGCGCGCGAGCTGCACGACGAGCTGGGCGCCATCCTGACGGCCACCAAGCTCGATATGCACTGGGTGCGCCGCCGCGTCCAGGACACCCACCCGGATGTGGCGGAAAAGCTCACCCGCGTGATGCTGCATGTGGACCAGGGGATCCAGATCAAGCGGCGCCTGATCGAGGACCTGCGGCCCACCGTGCTGCTCAACCTGGGCCTGAAGGAAGCCATCGGCCAGCTGGTGGAGGAAGTGGCGGCGCGCAACCAGTGGGAGGCGGATGTGCAGCTGGCAGAGGCGGTGCCGCCGCTGCGCGACGACGCGGCCATCGCCCTATACCGCATCGTGCAGGAGTCGCTCACCAACGCCAGCAAGTACGCCGAAGCGCAGCGCGTGTCCATCCAGCTCGATTGCRCCGACGGCGTGCTCTCGCTGGCAATCAGCGACAACGGGCGCGGGCTGCCGGCGGATTTCGAATCGCAGCGCTCGGTGGGGCACCATGGCCTGCTGGGGATGGAGCAGCGCGTGGTCGCGCTGGGCGGCACGCTGGAGCTCCGGTCGGAACCCGGTGCCGGCGTCACCATCCAGGTGGTGGTGCCGCTCACCGATGCCATCGTGGCGCCGCCGCGCGACGATGAGGAGGAGCTCGACGGCATGGGCGACCCCGGCGAGCGGCCGCAGGACGCGCCCACCGGCACGCCGCCGGCCAGCTAGTCGGCCAGCCGAGCAGTAAAAAATGGAAAAGGGGCTCCGCGGAGCCCCTTTTCCATTCCTCTTGCCCGGTAGCCATGCACACGGCACGGCGGCTGGCACCTTACATCTTCTGCTTGGTGCTCTCGGCGGCGCCTTGCACCTTCTCGCCGCCCTTCTCGATGTCCTTGCCGGCACCGGCCATCGTATTGCAACCGGTCACCAGGACCACACCTGCCAGGGCACACAGCGCCATCAGCTTTCTCATGATTCTCTCCTTGCTCTAGGTTGACGCGGCATGGCCGCGCTTGGAACGGCTGGTATTGCCGATACGGTCGATCAGGTCGATATGGCTGATCTGGCTGATCTGGCTGATCTGGCTGATATGGATTCAGCCACCTGCCTGCGCGTACTCCTCGATCACCCGGAACACCTGCTCGAGCTCGAGCGACTTGTCAAAGAAATAGTCCGCGCCGGCCTCGGCGCACTGCCGCCGGTATGTAGGCACCTGGGCATGATTGGTGTAAACGATGCGGATGCCCGACACCTCTTTCCTCTGCAAGGCGCGCAGCACGTTGATCCCGTTGCCCTGGCGCAACTGCAGGTCGACGATGACGACCTCGTACTTGCCCGCCTCATAGAGGCGCAGCGCCGCGCTTTCGGTATCCGCCCAATCCACGACTTCGATAAACGGAAACGCGTTCAGGTATTCAAGCAACATACCCCGCAATACCGCTGAGTCCTCGATTAGCAGGACCCGCAGCGCGCGATACGAGGGGGCCGCAGCTTGATCCAACATGGTTCCATGGTAGCAATGGCGTGTAGGGAGAGACCATCGGCGTCCGTCCTACAGCAGCGTCTGGCAAATGTGGCAGAGTGCCGTGTAATGCGCCTTGCCTTTGCGGCGCCTACTCCACCAGACCGTTCTTGATCGCGTAGTAGGTCAGGTCGGCATTGGTCTTCATGCCCATCTTCTCCAGGATGCGCGAGCGATAGGTGCTGACCGTCTTGACGCTCAGGAACAGCTCCTCGGCGATCACCGAGACCGACTGCCCGCGCGAGAGCTTGCAGAAGATCTGGAACTCGCGCTTGGACAAGGTCTGGTGCAGCGGCTGGTTGGTGGGCTTGTCAAGCCCGCCGATAAGCAGGTCCGCCACGTTGGCGCTGACGTAGCGCCGGCCCTGGGCCACGGTTCGGATGGCCTTGACGAGATCGTCGGGCGCGCTTTCCTTGGTCAGGTAGCCGGAAGCGCCCGCGCGG
Organism: Cupriavidus sp. 01L46; assembly: GCF_056399905.1. Classification (NCBI taxonomy): domain Bacteria; kingdom Pseudomonadati; phylum Pseudomonadota; class Betaproteobacteria; order Burkholderiales; family Burkholderiaceae; genus Cupriavidus; species Cupriavidus sp. 01L46. The sequence goes on along the minus strand of NZ_JBFTSF010000096.1, from coordinate 16,092 downwards.
ATCAGGTTGATGGCGTACTGCTCTTCCGGGTAAGTGGAGAGGATCAGCACCGGCAGCTCGGGATGGCGCTGGCGCAGCAGCTTGAGCACGTCGATGCCGTTGCGGTCGGGCATCGAGATATCGAGCACCACCACATCGAACTCGAGCTCACGCAGCCGTATCATGACTTCGTCGCCGCTGGCTGCCTCGCCCTCCACCCGGATATCGGGCTCGTCGGAAATAAACTGCCGCAGGCCGGCGCGCACGATCTGGTGGTCGTCGGCGATCAAAACGCGAATCATGATGTCTCCCTGGGCATGGGTGCACCAGCGCTCAGGAGCGGCCGGGCTAGTGCATTGTAGTGCTTACAAAACCGCCCGACCGTCGGCGCAAAACTGACAGGCTCCCAGCTGGCCGCGCCAATGAGAAAGGGACGGGGTGAACCCGTCCCTGTGTTCCAGCATGCCAGACTTGCCGTCCTGGCCAGCCTTATTGGACCTTGGTCGCCGCGCCGGCTTCAGCGGCCGCGCCAGTGTCGGTTGCTGCCTCGCCCTTCTTGGCCTTGGCGTGGCTGGTGTGCTTCTTGGTCTTGGCGGTCGACTTGGCGTGCGTGTCGGCGTCGGCGCCAGCCTTGGCATCCACGCCCTTGTCGGCGCTGGCCGAAGCGCCCAGGCCAGCGTTTGCACCCGCGCTGGCGGCTGCACCCTTGTCGGCGGGCGCGCTGATCGCGGGCGCCGCCATGGCGCCGTTGACGCCAGCCTTCGCATCAACGCCAGTTCCTTGTGCCATGGCCAGCGAGGAAGCGGCAGCGATCGAGAGTGCGGAAAGGGAGATCAGCAGTTTGTTCATGGAGAGGCTCCTAGCAGTTTGCGCCGCTGCGAAACATTCGCTGCGGTGTTCACTTGATGTGAGCCCTCAGTCTAGGGACGCAGTGCCGCGCGGTCTGTTAGGAGATGTAATGCCTTGTAAGGAGTAGTGAAGAACTTACAAAGGCACATGGATGCGCTTAAAGAGGCTTTTTCCTGCTTGCCCAATGGCTTGCGATGGCACAGCGGCGCAAAACGCCGCCGCGCCGGCACGCAAGCGGTTACAGGTTTGGTGCGAGCGCGCGCTCCAGCACGCTGCGTTCTTCGCCGCGGCGCGCCACCATATCGTCCAGCTGGTCCTCGCCGATCTTGCCGACCGAGAAATACGTCGACTCCGGATGTGCAAGGTAGAAGCCGCTCACCGATGCGGCTGGCGTCATTGCCAGCGAGTCGGTGATGCCCATGCCGATCTCGGCGGCGTTGAGGAACTCGAACATCGGCGCCTTGACCGTATGCTCCGGGCAGGCCGGATAGCCCGGCGCCGGACGGATGCCGCGATAGGTCTCGGCGATCAGTTGTTCGTTGGTCAGCACTTCGCCGGCGTCGTAGCCCCACAGGTCGCGGCGCACGCGCTCGTGCAGGCATTCGGCAAAGGCTTCGGCCAGGCGGTCGGCCAGCGACTTCAGCATGATCGCGCTGTAGTCGTCATGGTCGGCCTCGAACTGGGCTTCCTTCTTGTCCACGCCGATGCCGGCGGTGACCGCGAACACGCCGATGTAGTCAGCGATGCCGCTGTCCTTGGGCGCGACGAAGTCGGCCAGGCAGCGGTTGGGGCGCATCACGCCATCGATCACCGGGCGCTCGCTTTGCTGGCGCAGGTTGTGCCAGGTCAGCGCGACCTTGCTGCGGGTCTCGTCGGTGTAGATCTCGATATCGTCGTGGTTGACGGCGTTGGCCGGCAGCAGGGCCAGCACACCGTTGGCCGTCAGCCAGCGGCCCTGGATCAGGCGCGACAACATGGCCTTGCCGTCCGAGAACACGCGGCGGGCGGATTCGCCGACGATCTCGTCATTGAGGATGTCGGGGAATTTGCCGGCCAGGTCCCAGGTCTGGAAGAACGGGGCCCAGTCGATATAGTTGGCGAGCTCCGTCAGGTCGTAGTTGCGGAAGATGCGCCGGCCGATGAATTTCGGCCTGGGTGGCACGTAGGCGCTCCAGTCCACCGGCGTCTTGTTGGCGCGGGCCTTCGCCAGCGACACCATCGGCGTGGCCTTCTTGTTGGCGTGCTGGTGGCGGATACGTTCGTAGTCGGTCTTCAGCTCGTCCAGGTACCTGGCCGCGCCATCGTCGGACAACAAGCTGGACGCCACGCTGACAGAGCGCGAGGCGTCCGGCACGTAGACCACCGGGCCTTCGTAGTGCGGCGCGATCTTGACCGCGGTGTGCACGCGCGAGGTGGTGGCGCCGCCGATCAGCAGCGGGATCTTCTTGATGCGGAAGTAGTCGTCGCGCTGCATCTCGGAGGCGACGTAGGCCATTTCCTCGAGCGACGGCGTGATCAGCCCGGACAGGCCGACGATGTCCGCGCCCTCGACCTTGGCACGCGCCAGGATCTCGTTGCACGGGACCATCACGCCCATGTTGACCACCTCGAAGTTATTGCACTGGAGCACCACCGAGACGATGTTCTTGCCGATGTCGTGCACGTCGCCCTTGACGGTGGCGATGACGATCTTGCCGCGTGCCTTGACGTCGCCGCCGGCCTCGGCCAGCAGCCGCTTTTCTTCCTCGATGTAGGGCAACAGGTGAGCCACGGCCTGCTTCATCACGCGAGCGCTCTTGACCACCTGCGGCAGGAACATCTTGCCRGCGCCGAACAGGTCGCCCACGATATTCATGYCGTCCATCAGCGGGCCTTCGATCACCTCGATCGTGCGGCCGCCGCGTGCCTCCACCTGCTGGCGCACTTCCTCGGTGTCCTCCACGATGAAGGTGGTCAGGCCATGCACCAGCGCGTGCGACAAGCGGTCGGCCACCGGCACCGGGTTCTCCGGGGTGCCGCGCCACAGCAGGTTTTCTTCTTTCTTCGCGCCGCCGCCCTTGTAGCGGTCGGCGATCTCCAGCAGGCGGTCGGTGCTGTCCTCGCGGCGGTTGAGCACCACGTCTTCCACGCGCTCGCGCAGCTCGGCGTCGAGCTGGTCGTACACGCCGAGCTGGCCGGCGTTGACGATGCCCATGTCCATGCCCGCCTTGATGGCGTGGTACAGGAACACGGTGTGGATGGCCTCGCGCACCGCGTCGTTGCCACGGAACGAGAACGACACGTTGGACACGCCGCCGCTGACCTTGGCGTACGGCAGGTTCTGCTTGATCCAGGCGGTGGCTTCGATGAAGTCCACCGCGTAATTGTTGTGCTCCTCGATGCCGGTCGCCACCGCGAAGATGTTCGGGTCGAAGATGATGTCTTCGGGCGGGAAGCCGACTTCATTGACCAGGATGTCGTAGCTGCGCTTGCAGATCTCGGTCTTGCGGGCAAAGGTGTCAGCCTGGCCCTGCTCGTCGAAGGCCATCACCACGGACGCAGCGCCGTAGCGGCGGATCAGTTCGGCGTGATGGCGGAACTGTTCCTCGCCTTCCTTGAGCGAGATCGAGTTGACCACGGGCTTGCCCTGCACGCACTTCAGGCCGGCCTCGATCACTTCCCACTTGGACGAGTCCAGCATGATGGGCACGCGCGCGATATCGGGCTCGGAGGCGATCAGGTTGAGGAACCTCACCATGGCCGCCTTGGAGTCCAGCATGGCTTCGTCCATGTTGATGTCGATGATCTGCGCGCCGTTCTCGACCTGCTGGCGGGCCACCACCAGCGCATCGTCGAACTGGCCGTTCAGGATCATGCGGGCGAAGGCCTTGGAGCCGGTGACGTTGGTGCGCTCGCCGACGTTGACGAAGAGCGTGTCTTCATCGATGGTGAAAGGCTCGAGGCCGGACAGGCGCATCGGACGCGGCGGCAGGGTATCGTTGGTCATGGTTTGATCTTGTTTCCGTGGGCTCGCGATGCGAATTCAGGCGGCGTCGCGGTACTGGCCGGGCCAGGCGCGCGGCTTCTTGCTGGCCACGCGCGCGGCGATGGCGGCGATGTGCTCGGGCGTGGTGCCGCAGCAGCCGCCCACCAGGTTCACCAGGCCGGACGCGGCGAACTCCTCCACCAGCGACGACGTGACCTCCGGGGTTTCGTCGAAGCCGGTATCGCTCATCGGGTTAGGCAGGCCGGCGTTCGGATAGCACGACACTGCCGCGTCGCAGATCTTGGCCAGCTCGGCAATGTAGGGGCGCATCAGCGTGGCGCCGAGCGCACAGTTCAGGCCGAAGGTGATCGGCCGGGCGTGGCGCAGGCTGTTCCAGAAGGCTTCCACCGTCTGGCCGGAGAGAATGCGCCCGGAGGCGTCGGTGACCGTGCCGGAGATCATCACCGGCAGGCGCTCGCCGGTGTCCTCGAACAGTTGGTCGATGGCGAACAGCGCGGCCTTGGCATTGAGCGTATCGAAGATGGTTTCCACCAGGAACACGTCGGCACCACCTTCCAGCAAGCCCTTGCCCTGCTCGTAGTACGAATGGCGCAGCTCTTCGAAGGTCACGTTGCGCGCGCCCGGGTCGTTCACGTCCGGCGAGATGCTCGCGGTCTTGGGCGTGGGGCCGAAGGCGCCGGCCACAAAGCGCGGCTTGTCGGGCGTGCTGTATTTGTCGCAGGCCTCGCGCGCCAGCCGGGCGGCAACGACGTTCATCTCGTACGCCAGGTCCGCCATCTTGTAGTCTTCCTGGGCCACGCCCGTCGCACCAAATGTATTGGTCTCGATCAGGTCGGCGCCGGCGGCCAGGTATTGCTCGTGGATCTCGCTGATGACCTGCGGGCGGCTCAGCAGCAGCAGCTCGTTATTGCCCTTGACGTCGACATGGTGCCCGGCGAAGCGCTCGCCGCGGTAATCTGCCTCGGTCAGCTTGTAGCGCTGGATCATGGTGCCCATGGCGCCATCCAGGATCAGGATGCGCTCGCGCAGCAGGGCCGGCAGGTTGGCCGCCCGGGTGTAGGGGCGCGCGGGAGGAAGCGAGGCGGAACGTGKGGCGGCGCTCATGTGGGGCTCGACAGCAAGAGAAAAGACTGCGATTTTATCAGTTACATCAATGGTTTGCGGAATAACGGCGGCATCCGGGCGGTGCAGCCAACGGCGCTCGCGGGTTGCCGCGCGGCACCGCCCGGCCCTACACTGGGGCACATTCGCCCTTGTTCCCATTAACGGAAAGCCTTGCCCATGCAACACCTCAGCCCCGGCGACGCGCAAACGCTCCTCAGCGAGTCACCCGATGCGCTCTTCATCGATTGCCGCAGCGAAATGGAGTACCTCTTTGTCGGGCACCCCAAGGGGGCGCACAACGTGCCCTGGAACGATGGTCCCGACTGGGAGGTGAACCCGCATTTCGTGCAGTCGGTGAAAAAGCTCGCTGGCCAGGCATCGGCGCGCCCGGTGCTGCTGATCTGCCGCAGCGGCAACCGCTCGACGGCCGCCGCGCGGGCCCTGGAGGGTGCCGGGTTCTCTACCGTCTACAACGTGCTGCATGGCTTCGAGGGCGACCTCGACGCCGAGCGCCACCGCAATACGCTCAACGGCTGGCGCCATGCCGGGCTGCCCTGGGAACAGTATTAACAGTATTGAATGACCGGAAGCTGGCCGGGAACAGAGGCCGGGAACAGATACTGAATGCACGATGCCTGAAAGCAGGAAGCCCGCGCGATGCGCGGGCTTCTTGCTATTTCCTCTATGGCTTGGCTTGCCAGCCCGTCACGCGACGGAACGCTGGCAAAGGCAACCGCGGAGCCTAGTGCATCACTAGCGGGTGAATCATCACTGTATCGAACTTGCCAAGGAAATCATCCACCTCTTCCACCGACGGCTCGCTTTCGATCAGACGCGTCACGTCCGCGCGAAAGCTCTCGGCCATCTGGCCACCGAGGAAAATCTCGCGTTTCAGGTTCTTGTCCACGATTTCATAGCCGCCAGAGGCAAGAGGCGCATGCTCGACATCCGCACCAAACTCGACAATGCAGTAATTGTCGCTGTTGTAGATCATTTGCATGGYATACCTCCTGGCTGTCATGGGTCAAGCGGGGGGCGACGGATTATTTCGATAACCGGCACACTGGCCGGTTGCCCTCCGCGATTTCACCTCCAAGCTGAGGGTGTTTGCCGTGTTTTCAAGTTCTGCTTCGACAAACCGCAGGTATTAAGCGTTCCCTCACTACATTGGGCAACGGCCATCCCAGCAAGTTCTTGAGTTTGGTGGGAAAGCCATCGCCCGCCGTTCTGCCTAGCTCTGCCTTGAGCGCCAAGGTTCGTCTCAGGGTACATCGCACTGCGCGCCGCAAGCCGCATTGCCAAGAAAAGCGTCCAGCACGCAATGAAAGCGGGCCGCCTGCTCGATATGGGCAAGGTGCGCGGCGTGAGGCAGGATTTCGAGCCGGGCACCGGGAATGGCGGCGGCTATCTCGCGTGCCATCGCCGGCGGCGCCCCCAGGTCCTCCTCGCCGGCCACGACCAGAGTAGGACAATGAATCCGCGAAATCGCCCCGGCCAGGTCAAATGCCATGATGGCCTGGCTGGTGCCGACGTAGCCGTGCACGGGCGTGGCCAGCAGCATCTCGCGCACGCGGGCCACCTCCTGCGGATGCGCACCGCCAAATGCCGCGCTGAACCAGCGCTGCATGGTGCTGTCGGCAACGCCCGCCATGCCGTGCGCTTCCACATGCCCGATGCGCTCATGCCACATCGGGTGGCCACCCAGCGGCGTGCGGTTGACGGTCGCGACCAGGGTCAGCGACAGCAAACGCTCGGGATGGCGCACGGCCGCGGTCTGGGCGATCATGCCGCCCACCGAGACCCCGACGAAATGCGCGGCCGGCACCTCCAGCACATCCATCAGGCAGGCCACATCGTCGGCCAGGCGGATCATCGAGTAGGCGCCGATCGGCGCATCGCTCTGGCCGTGCCCGCGCAGGTCGTAGCGCAGCACGCGATAGCGCGGCGCCAGGTGGCGCGCCGTGGCATCCCACAAGGTGTGATTGGCGCCCAGCGCATGCGCCAGGACCACCCAGGGGCCGTCGCCCCCGTCAATGCGCACTTGCAGGCTGATATCGCCCACGCGCACGCGGCGGGTCTCGGATGGTGGCAGGGTGGCGCTCATGACGGGTCTCCGGTTGTTGGTGAAAACACGGTGAACCACAGCGGCGGCCGATGCCGCGGCTTGCGGACGGCTTGCGGACGGGCCTGGCTTGCGGACGGGCCTAAGCCGGACGTGAGACGGTCTGAAGACAGCTTGCAGGCTCAGCGCAGCGGTTCGCTGTCGCGATAAACAAGCTCGATCTGCGTGCCGTCGGGCTCCGTCTGCTGCAGCTTCACTGGCATCCACTGCAGCGACTGCGCCAGCCACACTTCCACGCGCCGGCGATCATTGGCATGGCGCGGCAGCCGCACGAAATGCTTGGCCCGCACCGCGCCATGGCCGGTATCCACGTCCTCTTCCCCCACATACTGCACCTGCATGGGCTCCAGGTCACGCGTATCCGCCACTTCGAAGGTCTCCGTCACGCCCGGCGTGGCGTAGCGCTGCGGATTGCCCCGCACCAGCCCCACCAGTTGCAGGAACACGCTGAAACGGTCCTGGCCCGCGGCCGGCAACGGCTCCTGCTTGCCGCGCCCCTCGAAGACGAGCGTGCCGGCAGCGCGATCGAAGCGAGCCGCCTCGACGCGGTTACGGCGGCTCTCCTCATAGCGCTCGGGCGCGAGGCCGCGCTCGTTGAGCGCGCCGGTGCTGTGAAAGGCGAAGCGGAACCACAACACCCGTGTCTCCACTGCAAGCTGGTAGTGCGCGCCATCTTGCTGCCAGCGGATCAGGCCATCCKGGTTCTGCACGCCATTGACGAAGCTGGCGTAGTGCAGCAGCGTGGAGGGGGGCGCCGAGTAGCGGACGTTGTCAGGAGGCGCCGCGGCCTGCGCGGCCGCCGGCGCGGACGCGGGCGCCGCGGTGCTCCCGGCGCCGCCAGCGGCGCTCGCCATGGCAGGGCCGGCGCCAGGCGTGGCAAGCAACGCTGGCGCCTCAGGGGCGGCGGGTGCTTCAACCGGGGGCGGGGGTGCGGGTGTGGGCTCGGTACGCGCCGCCGGGGGCCGCTTTGGTGCGGCCGGCGCCGGGTGAGGCGGCGCTACGGGTGCCGGTGGCGCCGGCGGCGGCAGCAGGATGGCTTCGAGCGGCGGCGGCGCGGTCGGGTCCCGCGGCAGCCCGGGCATATGCAGCAGGCCCAGCACCGCCAGCAGGTGGGCGGCCAGCACCAGCGCAAGCGCAACCGCCCAGCGCAGGCGGCGCGAGGTAGGCTTACGGGGAAGGGCCGTTCGGCCCGCTCGTCGGGCTGCCACCAAGATAACCAAGCTCCGAAGAAATCTGCCGGGCAATATCGCGTACATGACGGTCAACCGCACCGCCCCATTCTGCATCGAATACGCTCTGCGCGCCCAGCACGATCAGCGCCATCGCCACGTGGCCGTTGGCGTCGAACACCGGCATCGAAAACGCATTGATGCCCGGCAGCACGCCACCTTTGACCCGCGCCGCGCCATGGGCGCGAACGTCGTCGCAGACCACGTCATAGTCGGCCAGTGAGCGCGGCAGGTCCGGAATATCGTCATGGCCGCGCTCCGCCAGTTCCCGTTCGACCAGCGGCCGCGTCTGTTGTTTCGGCAGGTAGGCGCCGTACAGCCTGCCGGTGGCGGAGTTGAGCATAGGCATCACGTCGCCCAGGCGCAGGCTGACCGTGACCGGGTGGCTGGATTCCTCCCAGTGCACGATGGTCGGGCCGTGGTTGCCCCAGACGGCAATGCCAATGGTCTGGTCCATCTCGTCGCGCAATTGCGACAGGATCGGKCGGGCCTTCTTGACCGGATCGAGCCGATTGAGGCCGGCGAGGCCCAGTTGCAGCGCGAACGGCCCGAGATCGTAGCGCCCGCCAACCGGGTCCTGCATCACCACGCCGAGCCGCTGGAAGCTGACCAGGTAGCGATGTGCCTTGGCCGGATTCATGTCGGCGGCGGCGGCGAGGTCGCGCAGCATCATGGCGCGCGGCGATGCTGCCAGCGCCTGCAGCAGCTTGAAGCCAACCTCGATCGACTGGATGCCGGAACGCAGCTTGGAATCGTCTTCTTCAAGTTCGGTCATGCGGCAACGGGGGGCAAGAAATTTAGAAAGATATGCATGGATCACACATACCGGCTACGCGCATGCAAAGCGATCATGCAGCCATGCCCAAGAATTTACTATAGCGAAATCGATTTACCAATTTTTAAACCGTCGGTAGACTTTGAGCGCACATATACAGGTCGGGGCGAATCGATATCTTCGGCACCGGCCAATACCGGCGCGGGCATGCCGCCATGCAATCCAGATGGCGCGGCGCCGCCGCTTTCTACAGGAGACGAAGATGACCCGCCTTTCCCCCTTCGGCCAACGCCCCGCGCGGCAAGCATGGCGCGCCTGCGCCGCACCGCTGCTAGCCGCGCTGACGCTGGGCGCCGCCGCGTTCCAGCCCGCCTGCGCCGCCGACAACTGGCCCACCCAGCCGATCCGCTGGGTCGTGCCCTATCCGGCGGGAGGCGGCACCGACGTAGTGGCGCGCACGCTGGGCCAGGCCATCACGCCGGCGCTAGGCCAGCAGGTGGTGATCGACAACCGTCCGGGCGCGGCCACCATCGTCGGCGCCGACGCGGTGGCGCACAGCAAGCCCGATGGCTACACGCTGCTGACCGCCGATACCGCCACCCTGGCGGCCAATCCGTCGCTGTACAAGAAGCTGCCCTACAACGCCGACAAGGACTTCGTGCATGTCGGGATGGTGGCGCGCTTTCCGCTGATCCTGGTGGCAACGCCGAACTTCCCGGCGCGCACGCTCAAGGAAGCCATCGAATACGTGCAGAAGAACCCCGGCAAGGTGAATTTCGCCTCGCCGGGCGCGGGCAGCCCGCACCACCTGGCCATGGAGCTGTTCATGGACCAGACCAAGACCAGGATGACCCACGTGCCCTACAAGGGCGCCGCGCCGGCGGTGCAGGACCTGCTCGCCGGCCAGGTCGAACTGATGTTCCTTGACCTCGCCTCCGGCCAGCAGAACGTGGCGGCCGGGAAGGTGCGCGCGCTGGGCGTGGCCACGCCCAAGCGCTTGACGGCGCTGCCCACGGTGCCGACGGTGGCCGAAGCCGGCGTGCCCGGCTTCGAAGCCTATGCCTGGCAAGGCGTGGTGGCGCCGGCCGGCACCCCCAAGCCGGTGGTGACCCGCCTGAACGCCGAGCTGGTGAAGGCGCTCAAGAGCGCCGATGTGCAGAAGCGCTTCGAAGGCATCGGCGTGGAGCCGGTCTCCAGCACGCCCGAGGAATTCGCGCAGTACGCGCATGCCGAAGCCGAGCGCTGGGGCAAGCTGATCAAGGCCAAGGGCATCACGGTAGACTAGCGGGCTGCATTTTCTGCTTCTTCCGCTTTGTTCAGCTTGATCAGCTTTTTTCCTAACGCACCGCATACATGAAACTCGCCACCCTCAAGGACGGCTCGCGCGACGGCCAGCTCGTGGTTGTCTCGCGCGACCTGAAGACCGCCCACTACGTCAACGATGTCGCCGGCAAGCTCCAAACCGTGCTGGATGACTGGAGCTTCTACGCGCCGCAGCTGCAGGACATCTACGATGCCCTGAACGCGGGCCGCGCGCGCCACCCCTTCGCCTTCGACCCCAGGGCATGCATGGCGCCGCTGCCGCGCGCCTACCAGTGGGCAGACGGCTCCGCCTACGTCAACCACGTGGAACTGGTGCGCCGCGCGCGCGGCGCCGAGATGCCGCCAGAGTTCTGGACCGATCCGCTCATGTACCAGGGCGGCTCCGACGACATGATCGGCCCGCACGACGATATCGTGTGCGCCAGCGAAGCCTTTGGCATCGACTTCGAGGCCGAGGTCGCCGTCATCACCGGCGACGTGAAGATGGGCGCCAAGCCCGAGCAGGCCGCCGACGCCATCCGGCTGATCATGCTGGCCAACGATGTGTCTCTGCGCAACCTGATTCCCGCCGAGCTGGGCAAGGGCTTCGGCTTCTTCCAGAGCAAGCCGGCCACCGCCTTCTCGCCGGTGGCGGTCACGCCCGACGAACTGGGCGAAGCCTGGCGCGAGCGCCGCGTGCACCTGCCGATGACCGTCCACTGGAACAGCAAGAAGGTGGGCGCGCCCGACTGCGGCACCGACATGGTGTTCGATTTCGGCCAGCTCATCGCCCATATCTGCAAGACGCGCAATGTGCGCGCCGGCAGYATCGTCGGCTCCGGCACGATCTCCAACGTCGACCGCAGCAAGGGCTACTGCTGCATCGCCGAGAAGCGCATGCTGGAGATCATCGACGGCGGCCAGCCGGTCACCGGCTTCATGAAGTTCGGCGACGCGGTCAAGATCGAGATGTTCGATGCGCAAGGCCGCTCGGTGTTCGGCGCGATCGACCAGCTGGTGTCGGCGAAGGGCTGAGGCTGAGGGGGAGCGCCGCGGGCCACGCTGCTTGCCGTTGGCCGCGCGGCGATGGGGAGTGCTTATAATTGACCGACCGAACGGTTGGCTAATTGCCGTCGACTGCGCCAGGCAGCCACCGGCGGCGACCCGGGCCGTTTTTCGCGGCCCGGCCCCCACGCGTCACCAAGGAATGGCTCCGCCATCGTTGCCCCATGACCGCAATCCCTCCGCAAGCGCCTAAGCCGTCGTCCACCCCGTTAGCGTCCGGCACAGACAACGTTGACAACGCGCCGTTGTCGCCACGCTACGACCGCTACCAGGCACTGACCCTGCGCCGGCATGGCCCCATCCTCGAGATCGTGATGGGTGCGCAACAGTCCGCCAACCGCAAGCTGGCCACAGCCGATGCCAATATGCACCGCGAGCTGGCCGAAATCTGGCGCGATGTGTCGGCCGATCCGGACGTGCGCGTGGCGCTGATCCGCGGCGAAGGCAAAGGCTTCTCGGCCGGCGGCGACCTCTCGCTGGTGGAAGACATGGCCAACGATTTCGCCACCCGCACCCGCGTGTGGCACGAGGCCCGGGACCTGGTCTACAACGTGATCAATTGCGACAAGCCGATCGTGTCGGCCATGCACGGCCCGGCGGTCGGCGCGGGGCTGGTGGCTGGCCTGCTGGCCGATATCTCGATCGCGGCCAGGACCGCGCGCATTGTCGATGGCCATACACGCCTGGGCGTGGCGGCGGGCGACCATGCCGCAATCGTGTGGCCCCTGCTGTGCGGGATGGCCAAGGCCAAGTACTATCTGATGCTGTGCGAGTCGGTGAGCGGCGAAGAGGCCGAGCGCATCGGGCTGGTGTCGCTGACCGTGGACGAAGAGGAACTGGTCGAGCGCGCCTTCGATGTGGCGCGCCGGCTGGCCGCCGGGTCGCAGACGGCGATCCGCTGGACCAAGTACGCGCTGAATAACTGGCTGCGCATGGCGGGCCCCTCGTTCGATGCCTCGCTGGCGCTGGAATTCATGGGCTTTGCCGGCCCCGATGTACAGGAAGGCGTAGCCAGCCTGCGGCAAAAGCGGCCGCCGCAGTTCGAGTAACGCAGGTAGTTCCGATCAATGCAGTTCCGCAGYCGGCGCCGCCGGCTGCCGACCCCCGGAGGCGAGACCATGTTCGGCCAGATTCCAGATTTCACCAACGGCTTCGAGTTCCTCCGCAAGATGTGGGGCAGTGCCGCCGGCATGCCGGGCGGGCTGATGCCTGGCCTGCAGGCCATGACCCCACCGATGAACCTGGAAGACGTCGACAAGCGCATCCACGACCTCAAGGCCGTGGAAGGCTGGCTGCAGCTCAACACCAACCTGCTGCGCACCACCATCCAGGGCCTGGAAGTGCAGMGCGCCACGCTGGTGGCGCTGCAGACCATCGGCACAGCGCTCTCGCCGGAGGCGATGCAAAGCGCGATGGAAAACGTGGCGCGCACGGCCAACTCGCCCAGCGCGGCGCCCTACCAGCAACCCGCCGAGCCCCCCGCGGCCAGGCGCGTCTGGCCCGAGCCCACGGTCGAGGAAAACGAGGACGAGGAAGACAACGGCCCCGATGCGCCCGAAGCTGGCCAGGCGCAAGAGCCGGCCGCAGCATCCGGCCACGCTGCCGGCCCGGGTGAGGCCACCCCGCCGGATGCCAGCCTGTGGTGGGATGTGCTGCAGCAGCAGTTCAACCAGATCGCCAGCAGCGCCGCCACCGCCAGCATGTCGCCGTTTGGAAATCTCGGCAACCTGGGCGCCTTTGGCATGCCCGGCATGCCCGGCGCTGCCGCGCCGGAAGCCGCGCCCGCTCCCGCCGCCAAGCCCGAAGGCAAGGCGCCGGCCAGCAAGGCCAGGCCGGCCCACAAGCCAGCCAGCAAGGCAGCCGGCACCAAGGCGGGGGCCAAGCCGGCCGCCAAACCCGCTCCCAAGGCCACACGCCCGGCTGGCAAGAAATCCGCGGCGGCCAAGCCCGCCGAGCCAGAAGGCAGCGCCAACGGCTCGACCGGTACTTCCGGCGAGCCGTCCTGAGCCTGGGCCGCACCTGAGCCACGCGACGCCAGGGGAACCCCGTGATCCAACTTCGGAGCCGATGCCTGCAGTGAAGACCACCTCGCTGATCATGATGGGCGGCGGCGCCCGCGCCGCCTACCAGGCCGGTGTGTTGCGCGGCCTCGCACGCATAGCCGCGCAGCACGGCCGCGATCGTGGCCGCATTCCCTTCGACATCATTTGCGGCACGTCGGCCGGCGCCATCAACGGCGCCGGCATGGCGATCAACGCGGCCAACTTCCGCGCCGCGGCCGATAGCCTGGCCGCGCTGTGGGGCGGCATCCATGCCGAGGATGTTTACCGCACCGGCATCGTCGGCGTGGGTGCATCCGGCGCGCGGTGGCTCTCCGCGCTGGCCTTCGGCTGGGCCATCCGGCGCGCGCCGCGGGCGCTGTTCGACAACGCGCCGCTGGGCGGCCTGCTCAGCGAGCTGTACGACTCCGAGCGGGTGCAGGCCAGCCTGGACGCCGGCGACCTCCAGGCCTTTGCCGTGACGGCGCTGTCCTATACCACCGGGCGCCACGTCACCTTCTACCAGTCACACCGCCGCATCCATCCGTGGCGCCGCAGCCAGCGGCTGGCCGTGGAAGCCAAGATCGGCGTGGACCACCTCCTGGCGTCGTCCTCCATCCCCTTCCTGTTCCCCGCGCTGCCGCTGGAGCTTGAAGGCCACCACGAGTGGTTCGGCGACGGCACCATGCGCCAGATGTCGCCCTTGTCGCCGGCCATCCACCTGGGCGCATCTCGCATCCTGGCCATCGGCGCGGCCTCGCGCCAGCGTCCCGGCTGGTTCGACACCGTGCCGGCCGGCGGCTACCCGTCGCTGGCGCAGGTAGGGGGCCAGGCCCTGGCCAGCATCTTCCTCGACGGCCTCAGCGCTGACCTGGAACGGCTGCAGCACATTAACAACCTGCTCTCGCGCATGCCGGAAATCGCCAACGACAGCGAAGGCTGGCGCCCGGTGCAAGTGATGACGATCTCGCCCAGCGAGCCCATCGAATCCATTGCCGCGACGCATGTGCAACAACTGCCCCGCACCGTGCGCGCCCTGCTGGCGCCGTTGGGCGGCACCGAAGCGCGCGGCGCGGCCTTTGCCAGCTACCTGCTGTTCGAGCCCGAGTTCACCCAGGCCCTGATCGACCTGGGCGAGAAAGACGCCCTGGCGCAACAGCACGAACTCGCGGCGTTCCTCTATGACGTCATCCCGCCCGATTATGGCGACGACACGAACGCAACGCCCGCACGGACGGTTACACTTGATGTCGAACCACCCGCCGGTGTAGCGGCCTGACTTATGGTGACAACAGGTTTGCCGCATCGCCGGACCTCGTGCGGAGCAATGCATACCGCTCTTTTTCGCACCAGCAAAAGCAAGGAAAGGCGCGATATTCGCCCATAAATTGGGCATCGTGCAGGTTCAGCCGCAAACACCCCCTTCCTTTGCGCTTAAAAAGGGCATTGGGAATAATTCGCATCTGGTAGAATCTGCCCGTAATTTCAAAGGCTTACCATGCTCTACCCCGAACTGTTCAAATCGCTGGAAGCGGTACGTTGGCACATGGACAAGGACATCCCCTGGGATTCCTTCGACCCGAGCCTGCTCACTGACGACCAGGCCAAGACGATCCGCATGAATGCCATCACGGAATGGTCGGCCCTGCCCGCCACCGAGATGTTCCTGCGCGACAACCGCCACGATTCCGACTTTTCGGCCTTCATGAGCATCTGGTTCTTTGAAGAGCAGAAGCATTCGCTGGTGTTGATGGAATACCTGCGCCGCTTCCGCCCGGACCTGGTGCCGACCGAAGAAGAGCTGCACGCAGTGCGCTTCGAGTTCGACCCGGCCCCGCCGCTGGAAACCCTGATGCTGCATTTCTGCGGCGAGATCCGCCTCAACCACTGGTACCGCCGTGCCGCCGAATGGCACACCGAGCCGGTGATCAAGCAGATCTACCGCACCCTGTCGCAGGATGAAGCCCGCCACGGCGGCGCCTACCTGCGCTACATGAAGAAATACCTGAACCAGTTCGGCGACAGCGCCCGCTCGGCCTTCGCCAAGATCGGCGTGCTGATGGCCTCCGCCCGCCGCACGGAAAAGCCCCTGCACCCGACCAACCTGCACGTCAACAAAGCGTTGTTCCCCAACGACACCATCCAGTCGCGCCTGCCGGACCCGGACTGGCTCGAGCACTGGCTCGACGAGCAGATCCGCTTCGACGAAGGCTGGGAGAAGAAGGTGATCGAGCGGATCCTGCACAATATGTCGCTGCTGTTCGAGCGCACTTTCGAGACCGTGCAGGATTTGAACCGGTATCGGAAGGAATTGAATGTGCGGTTGCAGGCGGCGGGTGGTGCGCAGCCGGCGCAGGCATAAAGTTGGTTTTTTGGCTGGGGGTGTAGTTTTGGCGCCTTCGGCGGGACGGGCCCCATCGGATGATGGGGTTTTGTTTTTTTTGGGGGTGTTGGGTTGTGGTTGGTTGTGGTTGCAACTGCAAACTGCAACGGCTTAACGTCAACTTCAACTGCAGTTTCACCACCCCTGCGGGGCGGCGACCTACTTTTTTGTCTTGCCAAAAAAGTAGGCAAAAAAGGCGCGCCGGATGGGGCGACCCCCCCCTCGGGATTTCACTAAAAGAGCGGCCGGGACCCAAACT
>NZ_JBFTSF010000095.1:0-20863 GCF_056399905.1 Cupriavidus sp. 01L46 | reverse complement strand
GGTATGGAAAGCCTCGCGGTGTATAGTGGAGCCAAGCCGCACCAAGCCACATAGCTGCGGTACCTTAGGTCGGGTTATCGCGCCTGACCGCCGTTTTCATCCCATCCAAGTTAGAAACGGCAAACGTCTGACAGCCGTGCCAAAGCAGTATGCGTTTGGCAGTGCAAAAAAGTCAGACGTTTGACAGTTTCCCTGCCTGGTTCGTCAGGATCATATTCCTTGAACCGATAAGCATTTGTTGGTGCGGGATTATGCCGTGTGGGCGAGCGCGTCGCATGGTTCATAGTTGCAGTCTGGACTCCCTGAACCGGTGATGTACCCGAAATGCGGCTTCCGCAGCCACTCTGAACCTCACTTGGGTTCAGGATGCCGATCCAGCGGCCGAGGCGGGGACCCCTCTAAAGGCGGTGGTTATTCAACCACCGCCTTTTCCTTTTGCGGCGCAGGTTGACCTGCGTTGCCTCTGCAGTGCCCTCCCTCTGTGTTTGCGCCACGGCCCACATCCGCCAGACGGTTTTCTTTTGGCCGTGCTTGCTGCACCATATCGCTGTCGCCAACGTCACGCCCGCCCTGCCCGCCCATGAGCCGATCCACGCAAGCCAATGCCGCCGCGCGCGCCCGCCAGTACTGGCTGATGAAGTCGGAACCCGACGAGGCCAGCATCGATACGCTAGCCGAACGCGGCACCCTGCCATGGACCGGCGTGCGCAACTACCAGGCCCGCAACTTCATGCGCGACGGCATGCAAATTGGCGACGGCGTGCTGTTCTATCACTCCTCCTGCCCACAACCCGGCATTGCCGGCCTGGCCGAGGTCAGCTCGCAGCCCTACCCCGATCCCACCCAGTTCGACCCGAAGAGCGATTACTACGACGCCGCCGCCAAGCTGGATGCACCGCGCTGGATGCTGGTTGACGTGCGCTTTGTCGGCAAGGGCCCGCTGATCTCGCTGGCCGACCTGCGCGCGCATGACGAACTGGCCGACATGGTCGTGCTACGCCGTGGCAACCGGTTGTCGATCACGCCGGTGACCCCGGCCGAATGGCGATTCATCACCACGCGGCTGATGCGCTAGCCTGGCACCGGCGGCGACAGCAGCGGCATGACACAATGGCTGCCGACTACATAACTACAACGCCAACAAGGTCGATTCCKCGTCATGAGCTTTTCCCTGATTCCCGGGCTGCTGTTGCTCGGCGCCTTTACCGGCTTCTGTGCTGGCTTGCTTGGCGTAGGCGGCGGCATGCTGATGGTGCCCTTCCTCACGCTGCTGTTCACCGCCCTGGCCTTCCCGCATGAGGCCATCGTCCATATGGCGATCGCCACCTCCATGGCGACCATCCTGTTCACCTCGCTGTCCTCGGTGCGCGCCCACCACAAGCGCGGCATGGTGCGATGGAAGCTGGTGCTGGCCCTAGCGCCCGGCATCCTGATTGGCGGCATGATCGGCGGCGGCAAGGTCTTCGCGGCGCTCAAGACCAGTTGGCTATCGCTGCTGTTCGCTGTATTCGTGGGCTTTTCGGCATGGCAGATGCTGCGCAACCGCAAGCCCGCCCCGCACCGGCAACTACCGGGCACGCCGGGCATGCTGGGCGCGGGCGGCGTGATCGGCTTCTTGTCCAGCCTGGTGGGCGCGGGCGGCGGCTTTGTCTCGGTGCCGTTCATGACGTGGTGCAATGTGCCGATCCACAACGCCGTGGCCACCTCGGCCGCGCTCGGGTTTCCCATCGCGGTGGCGAGCGTGATCGGCTATGTGTGGAGCGGGCTGGGCCAGACCGGTCTGCCGGCCGGCTCGCTCGGCTACATTTACCTGCCGGCGCTAGCGGTGATCGCGGTTGCCAGCGTGCTGACCGCGCCGCTGGGCGCGCGCACCGCGCACCGCATGGATGTCGCACAGTTGAAGAAAGTCTTCGCCTGCCTGCTGTTCAGCCTGTCGGCCTACATGATGTGGAAGGCCTGGCACGCGTTCTAAGGCCACAGGTGCCAGCGATGCACACCGCGGATACAAGTAGATACAAGGTCGCACGCGACGTAGCGGAACGATCACCTGGGCCGCGCGTCTGATACCCATTGCCTTGAAAGGGAGAATCCAATGAAACATCTGCTTGCCGCCACGCTGCTCGGTACCACCGCCATGGTTGCCGCCGCCCAGGGCGGCGGCCCGGCCCACGAGCCGGCCCCTGCCGGCGTGCTGTCGCTGTCCGCCCAGGCCGCCACCGAAGTGCCGACCGACGTGGTCCACCTGACGCTCGCCGCCGAGCAGGAAGGGGCGGAGCCGGGCGCGATTTCCTCGGCGCTGTCAGCCAAGACGGCGGATGTGATCGCGCAGGCCAAGCGTACCAATGGCGTGCAGGCACAATCGGGCGGCTTCACCATCTATCCGTCCAACGACAAGAACGGGCGCATCAGCACCTGGCGCGGGCGCGCCGAGGTGATTCTGGAATCGCGCGATTTCACCGCCGTGTCCAAGCTCGCGGGGCAGCTCGCCAGCCAGATGCAGGTGCAGAACATCAGCTTCTCGCTCTCGCGCGAAGCCCGCCACGCGGCCGAAGCCGAGCTGACCGAGCAAGCCGTAGCCTCGTTCCGCGACAAGGCGCAGGCCACCACCAAGCTGTTCGGCTACGGCAGCTACACCATCCGCGAAGTGCAGGTGGGCGAGGTGGGCGCGGTGCAGCCGATGCCGCGTATGTACGCAGCCAAGGCCATGATGGCTGATTCCGCGCCGGTGCCGGTCGAGGGCGGCAAGGCCCAGGTCACCGTGACGGTGAACGGCTCGGTGCAGATGCTCAAGTAAGCGCCGTCCAATGCCACAGGCTCAAGGTTCAAGGGTCAAGGCAGAAGGCATGGAACAAGGCCCCTGCCGCGCAAGCGGCAGGGGCCTTGTCTTTGATGCCTAAGCCATCAAGAAGCCATCAAGGAGCGGCCGTGCTTACAGCGCCCCGAACTGCTGGCGCAGCACGTTCTTCTGCACCTTGCCCATGGTGTTGCGCGGCAACTCGTCCACTACGTGCACGCGCTTAGGCACCTTGAAATTGGCAATGCGACCCTTGAGCCCGCCAATCAGGCTCAGCGCATCCAGCGAGGCACCGGGCTTGCCAACCACCACCGCCACCACCGCTTCGCCAAAATCGGCATGCGGCACGCCGATCACGGCGCTTTCCGCCACGCCCGGCATCTCGTCGATAAAGCTCTCGATCTCCTTGGGGTAGACGTTGTAGCCACCGGAGATGATCAGGTCCTTGCTGCGGCCGACGATGGTCAGGTAGTCGTCGGGCACCTTGCGCTCGCCAGCCTGGCTGACAATGGCGCCGCCAAAGCGGCCCACGTCGCCGGTCTTGAACCAGCCGTCGGCGGTGAACTCTTCCTGCGTCTTCTCCGGCATGCGCCAGTAGCCCTTGAACACATTCGGGCCACGCACTTCCACATTGCCGATCTCGCCGGCCGCGCAAGGCTTGCCGTCGCCATCCACCACACGCACCGACACACCCGGCAGTGCCTTGCCGACGGTGCCGCCGATACGCTCGCCGTCTTGCGCCTCGTACGGGTTGGAGACCAGCATCACGGTCTCGCTCATGCCGTAGCGCTCCAGGATGGTGTGGCCCGTGCGCTCGCGGAAGGCATCGAAGGTTTCCATCAGCAGCGGCGCGGAGCCGGACACGAACAGGCGCATGCGGCGGCAGGTGTCGTCGTCAAAGCGCGGCTCCTGCACCATGCGCACGTAGTACGTGGGCACGCCCATCATCACGGTGCAGCGCGGCAGGAATTTCAGGATCTGCGCCATGTCGAGCTTGGGCGCCCAGATCATCTTGGCACCGGCCAGCAGCGCGCCATGCGACGCGACGAACAAGCCATGCACGTGGAAGATCGGCAGCATGTGCAGCAGCACGTCGTCGCTGCGCCAGCCCCAGTACGCATGCAGCGTCTTGGCGTTGGAGGCCAGGTTGCCGTGCGTGAGCATGGCGCCCTTGCTGCGCCCCGTGGTACCCGAAGTGTAGAGAATGGCGGCGAGCTCGTCGGCACCGCGCGCCACCGTGGCGAAGCGGTCCGGTTGCACGGCAGCGCGGGACAACAGCGAGCCTGAGCGGTCGTCGTCCAGCGTGAAGACGTGCTTGGTGCCGTGGCGGAACGCAACCTTGGACACCCAGCCGAAGTTGGCGCTGCTGCACACCACCACCGCCGGCTCCGCGTTACCGACAAAGTAGTCGATCTCGGCTTCCTGGTAGGCGGTATTGAGCGGCAGGTAGATGTAGCCCGCACGCAACGTGGCGAGGTACAGGAACAGCGCCTCTGGCGATTTTTCCACCTGCACCGCCACGCGCGCGCCCTCGGGCAGCTTGAGCGCGGCCAGCAGGTTGGCCATCTTGGCGGTGGCGCGGTCCAGGTCGTCCCAGCTGTAGTAGAGGCCGTCGTGGGTTTCAATGCAGCAGGCACTGCGGTCCGCCGGGAAGCGGGATTCGAATAGGGCGAACAGGTTGGCGTTCATATTGCGGAAGATGAAAAACGGAATCGGCAATAGCATGGGCAATCCGCATGGGCAATCCGATCGATAGCCGGCAATGATACCTAAAGCGATTGCCCGTGCTTTTACCCGTGCTTTTACCCGTGCTTTTGCCCGTGCTATTGCCCGTGCTATTGCCCGCTAAAGCGCGGCGGCCGGCGCACCAGGAATGCCGCCACGCCTTCGGCATGGTCGGCGCTGTCGCCATAGCGGAAATGCGCGTCGAGCTCCGCCGCGGTGAGCGGCGCGGGAACCGGCGCCAGGCGGCGGATGCTCTCCTTGTTGATGCGGGCGGCCAGCGGCGCGCCGGCTACGATGCGCTTGACGGCCGCGGCGACTTCCTCACCGAGTGCCGCTGCCGGCACCACGCGCGTCAGCAGCCCTTTCTCGCGCGCCTCGGCGGCGTCGAACACCCTGCCCTCCAGCAGGATCTCCAGCGTCACGGCGCGGCCCGCCAGGGCCAGCAGCCCGGTCAGCTCGCCGGGCGCCATGGGAAAGCCGAGCCGGTTGATCGGCACGCCGAAGCGGCTGTCGTCGGCGGCGATGCGCAAGTCGCAATGGCAGGCGATCTCCAGCCCGCCGCCCACGCAAACCCCTTCGATCATGGCAAGCGTGGGATGCAGGCAGCCCGCGATGGCGGCCAGCGCAGGCGCAATCACCGCCTCGTGGTAACGGCGCAGCGCGGCGGCATCGCCCCGCTCCTCGGGGAACTCGGCTATGTCGGCGCCGGCGGCAAAGTTGCCATTGGCGCCGCGCACCACCACGCAGCGCAGCGAGGTATCCGCGGACAGGTCCGCAAAGCCCTGCGCCAGCGCGCGCCACATCGCCACGGAAATGGCATTGAGCTTGCCAGCGTGGGACAGCGTGACCGTGGCCACGTCGCCCTCACGCGCGAACACTACCGTGCCGCTCATGCCTGCGCTCCACGCGCACGGGAAACATCGGAAACATCGGAAACCATGCAGCGATCCTCCATCAGTCGATCTTGGCGCCGGACTGCTGCACCACCGTAGCCCAGCGCTTGATCTCGGCGCGCTGGAACTGCGCAAACTGCTCTTGCGTGAAAGCCGGCGTATCGGAGCCGTTGGCAAGCCAGATCTGCTTCATCTCAGGCGTGTTCAGTGCTTTCTCCACTTCGGTGTAAAGCCGGTCGACGATGTCCTTGGGCGTGCCCTTTGGCACCCACATCGCGTACCAGGTGGAGACTTCGTAGTTGGGCACCCCGGCCTCGGCGGCGGTGGGCACATTCGGGAACGCGGCCGAGCGTTTGGTCGATGCCACCGCCAGCGCCTTGATGCGGCCCGCGCGGATGTGCTGCGCCGAGGAGCCGAGACCGTCGAAGTCCATGTCCACCTGGCCCGCGATMAGGTCGGACAGCGCAGGGCCCGCACCCTTGTAGGGAATATGCGTGATGAAGGTCTTGGTCTGCAGCTTGAACAGCTCGCCCGCCAGATGGTGGGACGAGCCGTTGCCGGCGGAGGCATAGTTCAGCTTGCCGGGGTTCTTCTTGGCATAGGCGATCAGCTCGCCCAGCGTGTTGGCAGTGACCTTGGCCGGGTTCACCACGATCACCTGCGGCGGCTGCGCGATCACCGTGATGKGGATGAAATCCTTCTCGATGTCGTAGTCGAGCTTCTTGTAGAACGACGGCGCGATGGCATGGTGCGCGCCGCCGATGAACACGGTATAGCCGTCCGGCGCGCCCTTGGCCGCGATGCTCGCGCCCACGGTGCCGCCGGCGCCGCCGCGGTTATCGATCACGAACTGCTTGCCGAGCTGCTTGGAAAGCTGCGCGGTCAGCGGACGGGCGAAGGCATCGGTGCCGCCGCCGGCCGGGAACGGCACGATCACGGTGATGGGCTTGGACGGCCAGGTGTCAGCCTGCGCCACGGGAGCTACCGCGCCCAAACCCGCGCCCAGCGCGCAAGCCAGCCCTGCCAGTTGAAACTGACGACGATTCATGACTCTGTCTCCTCTCTCTTCTGCTGTGGAAAGTCAAAACGAAGAACTGCTGGAATGGCCCATGAACGCGGCCCGCGGCCTTGTCTGTTACCTGACCAGGGTTACAACAGCTTGCTCACCGCGCGGCTCATGCGCGGGGATCCGTTGCCAAGGCGCACCAGATTGTCATCTAGCGCCTCGGGCACGTAAAGATAATTCACCATCATCCCGCACGACTGCGCGCGGCCCTTGCGCGACAGGTCGGCGGCCCAGTTCAGGCGCTCCACGCAGGCGCCATTGCCCAGGTGAAAACGCGCCACCGGATCGGCCGGCAGCGCCTGCTGGCGCTCGCGCACCAGGTAATGCGCGGCCAGCGCCAGCGCGATGTCGCGCACCATCGCATCCTCGGAATCGGCAGGCAGCGCGGCCAGCCAGCCGGCGCCGTCGGCGGGTGGCGTGCCGTGGCGCTCGCTCCAGCGCGCCAGGCGCTTGTCGCCCAGCACCTTGGCCACCGCTTCGCCATCGCGCTTGCGCAGCCAGTCGGCAAAGCCGGGAATGGGCGAGAGCGTGGCGAACTGCTTGAGCTTGGGAAACTCGCGCTGCAATTCCTCGATCACGCGCTTGAGCAGGAAGTTGCCGAAGCTCACGCCGCGCAAGCCTGCCTGCGTATTGGAGATGGAATAGAAAATCGCCCACTTCACGCGGCGCAGGTCCTCCAGCGGCGCGGCTTCGTCCAGCAGCGCGTGGACGTTGGCGGCCATCTCGGGCACGAAGGCCACCTCGACAAAGATCAGCGGCTCGCGCGGCATGCGCGGGTGGAAGAACGCATAGCAGCGGCGATCGGAATCGAGCCGGTTGCGCAGGTCCGCCCAGGACGCAATCTCGTGCACGGCCTCGTAGCGGATCAGCTTTTCCAGCAGCGAAGCGGGCGAGTCCCACGTGATGGGCTGCAGTTCCAGCAAGCCCACGTCGAACCAGTTGGAGAACAGCGCCTCCAGATCGTCGTCGAGCGGGCGCAGCCCCGGCACGCGCTTGTGCCAGCGCAGCATGTCCGCACGCAGGCCGATCAGGAAATGCAGKCCGCAGACGCTCGCGCCCTCCTGCCCGTGCAGCGCGGCCAATCGCTTGAAGAAACGGATGCGCGCATTGGACATGGCCTGCGCAAGCCCCGACGCGGATCTGGGCGCCTTGCCATCGTTGACGTCGTCATCCGGCTGCGCGCCGCCGCTGGCCGCGACTTCGGCCAGCACGCCGAGCATGGCCTGGCGCGCGTCATCGCCCGCGGCTTCGTACTCGGCCCGCCAGGTTTGCGCGGCGGCATTGGCCGCGCTGTCGGTCAGGCGCGCATCGAAGCACTGGCGCAGTTGCTCGCGCTGCCGGCGCAGCACGCGCACAGGCAGCGCCACGGCCTTGGCGTCCGCTTTGGCATCGGCGTCCGTCTTCGGGGCGCGGCCATCGCCCTTGCGGCCCCACCACCGGCCAAAGCGGGACAACAAGGTTTGCGCCGACGGCTCCGGGCCGCTCAGGGGCGCGCTGACTTTCTGTTCGCTATTGCTGAGGGAATCCATGGGCGTACCTGCTTTTGGCTGTCTGTCAGTGCGGTCTGTCAACTGCTATTGATCAACGGATGATTTGCCGGCCAGGTGCAGTCGGCCGGGCTGTGCTCCGGGAATGGGGTCGCCACCGCTATCGTCGACCACGCCAACCACGTCGACCACATCAACCTCGGCAACCTCGGCGGCGTCCAGTGCCCTGAGCGCGCCGCGCTGGCGCAGCAAGTGCGTCTTCATCAAGGTTTCGGCGCCCTCCGGGTCATGCGCCTTGAGCGCGGAGAACACGGACAGATGCTCAGCGCAGGATTCGCGGATGCGGCCCGGCAGCTTCAGGCTCTTGTGGCGCGACAACCGCAGCACCTTGCGCAGGTCGCTGATCAGGCCGGACAGCCAGCGGTTGCCGGCGAGCCGCTGGATCGCTTCGTGGATCTGGTAGTTGGTTTCGTAGTAGGCGTCGATATTGCCGGCCTGCGCATACCGGGTCAGGTCGGCGTGCAGGCTTTCGAGCGCGTCGAGGTCCTCGGCGGTGGCGTTGCGCGCCGCCTCATAGGCGCAGCGTCCTTCCAGCAGCGCCATCAACGGGAAGATCTCGTCGAGGTCTTGCTCGGACAAGGCGTTGACGAAGCAGCCGCGGCGCGGCTCCAGCCGCACCAGGCCTTCGGCGGCCAGCACCTTGAGCGCCTCGCGCATCGGCGTGCGCGAGATCCCCATCGACTCGGCCACCGCGGCCTCGTCGATCCAGGCGCCGGGCATCAACGCGTGCTCATCGATCATGGCGCGCAGGCGCTCCGCGACTTCGAGGTACAGGGCCTGCTGGATGATGCGCATGGTGCCTCCTGGCGGAAGAATGCAATGGCATCGGGGTGGCTTGCGGCACGCTGAGATGTGTCTTGCCAGGCCCAATAATTCATAATTATGAATAACGGCGACCAGATGACAAGACAATTCGATGCTGCGCAGCCGCATGCGCGGTATGCACCACTAAGGTGAACCCGGGTTGTGCGGCCCCTGAATGGGCCGATCGGACGGCCCGGCTAGTGCGCCTCGCCAGCACCAGCGCGACCCCGGCACAGGCCGTTCAGCTCCCGCAGCAGCCGGCGCCCGCCCTGGCACTCGCTGACGCGCCGCAGCGCACGGGCGTAGCCCAATGGTTGTCCCGGCCTAGCCTGCCTGCTGCAGGATCCTGCTTGCGCGCTCCAGCACCGGGCGGTCCACCATCTTGCCGTCGACGGCCACCGCCGCGCCCCGCGCATCGGCGGCAGCCACGATGCGCCGTGCCCACGCCACCTCCGCGGCCGAAGGCGCCAGCCCGGCATGCACGAGCGCGACCTGCTGCGGATGGATCAGCAGCTTGGCGCCGAAGCCGAAGCGGCGCGCGCGCGCGGTCTGCCGGCGTATCTCCGCGGCGTCGCCGATGGCCGTGCAGACGCCATCCACCGGCGCCGGCAATCCAGCCGCGCGCGCATGCATCACCAGCTTGGCGCGGAAGTAATCCAGCGGCTCGTCCTCGTCGGCCACATCGAGATCGAACATCAGGTCGATGCTGCCCAGCATCAGCCGCACCACGCCGGCGGCGCGGCTCACCGCGCGCAGGTCCGCAAAGCCTGCCGCGGTCTCCATCAGCGGATAGCAGTTGGCCTGCGGCAAGGCCCGCGCCAGCGCGTCCAGCGCGCCCGCGTCGGCCTTCGGCAGTACCAGGCCGAACGCCTRCTGGGCACGGCACCAGTCCAGATCGCCCGCGTGATATTCGCTGTCGGCGGCGTTCACGCGCACCAGCAGCGCCACGCCGGCCACGGCCGCCTGCGCCTGGCACCGCGGCCAGGATGCGGCCAGGGCTTCACGCGCCGACACCTTGGCGTCGGGCGCCACGGCATCCTCGAAATCGACAATGACGGCATCCGCGCCCGAGCCGATCGCACGGCCGATCCGCTCGGGGCGCGTGGCGGGCACGAACAGGTAGCTGCGGGCGGGCGCCATCATGGCAGCGGCTTTGCTCATACCGCGCCCGCGCCGTGCAGCGCGGCCACCTGCGCGGGCGTCAAGCCCATCTCGGCCAGCACCGTGTCGGTGTGCTCGCCCACCGCCGGCACCGGATCCATGCGCGCGTCCTGCACCCCGGGCGGCAACAACGCGGGCACCGGGCCAGCGGGCGTGTCGACCTGGCGCCAGCGCTCGCGTGCGGCTAGCTGCGGATGCGCCCAGACATCGGCCATGGTGTTGACCCGCGCGTTGGCGATGCCCGCCGCTTCGAGGCGCGCGGTGACCTGCTCGGCGCTCAGCGCGGCAAAGGCCTGCACAATGCGCGCGCGCAGCGCGGCGCGGTTGGCGCTGCGCAGGGTGTTGTCGGCATAGTCGGGGTGCGTGGCGAGCGCCGGATCCTCCAGCACGCGCTGGCAGAACGTGTTCCACTCGCGCTCGTTCTGCAGGCCGAGCATCACGGTCTTGCCGTCACCGGTTGGGAACGGGCCATAGGGATAGATGGTGGCATGAGCCGCGCCGGCGCGCGCAGGCGGCTCGGCGCCATCGAACGCATAGTAGAGCGGGAAGCCCATCCACTCCGCCATGGATTCCAGCATCGAGATATCGATGCGCTTGCCGCGCCCGGTCTGGYCGCGCTCGATCAGCGCCGCCAGGATATTGCTGTAGGCATACATGCCGGCGGCGATATCGGCCACCGAGGCGCCAGCCTTCACGCCTTCCTCAGGCGTGCCGGTGACCGAGACAAAGCCCGACTCGCTCTGCACCAGCAGGTCGTACGCCTTCTTGTCGCGATAGGGTCCGTCGGCGCCATAGCCCGAGATGTCGCACACGATCAGGCGCGGGAAGCGCGCGCTCAGCGCTTCGTAATCGAGCCCGAGCCGCGCCGCCGCACCCGGCGCCAGGTTCTGCACCAGCACGTCGGCGCGCGCCAGCAGTGCCTCCAGCACCGGCGCTGCCTGCGCGTGCTTGACGTCCAGCGTCACGCTTTCCTTCGAGCGGTTGGTCCACACGAAGTGCGAGGACAAGCCGCGCACGCGGCCATCGTAGGCGCGCGCGAAGTCGCCCGCGCCGGGGCGCTCGATCTTGATCACGCGCGCGCCCAGGTCAGCCAGCTGGCGGGTGCAGAACGGCGCGGCAATCGCCTGCTCCAGGGAAACGACGGTGATGCCTTGCAGCGGTTGGGACATGGCTGGACTCGTTGATGCGTGGAGGCGAGGGGTGGATGCCGGCAGCGCGAACGGGCGAGCTTGACCGGCCAGCCCACAATCTAGCCTTGGCGACACCCGTTGGGAAATAGGAAATCCCTAGTCGCCCATAAGTAGAATAAATACCTCACATGCAAATACGCAAAAACGCGAAATCGCAGAACCTGGGACACCCAATGGATATCCGCTCCATGCGCTACTTCGTGGCCATCGTCGACCACGGCAGCCTGACCCGCGCCGCCGAAGTGGCGTGCGTGGCGCAGCCCGCGCTGAGCCAGCAACTGGCCGCGCTCGAAGCGGAATACGGCGTGCCGCTGGTACACCGCGGCCCCAAGGGCGTAAAGCCGACCGAGGCCGGCAAGACCCTGTACCGGCACGCGCGCACCATCCTCAAGCAGATGGAAAGCGCCGGGGCCGACGTACGGGCCGCCGGCGCCGAGGTGACCGGCGCGGTGGCCATCGGCCTGCCTACCACCGCCGCCGCGGCCTTTGGCATGCCGCTGATCAGGGCGGTGCGGGCACGCTACCCGCAGGTGCGCCTGCAATTGTTCGAGAGCATGAGCGGCTATATCTCGGAGCTGCTCAACAACAATCGCCTCGATTTCGCCATCCTGTTCCGCGACACGGCCTCGCGCGCGGTCGAACTGGAGATGCTGGCGAGCGAGTCGCTGTACCTGATCGGCGATCCGCCCGAACCCGCCGCGGATGCGCCCGGCGCTGCCGGCAGCCTCCGCCGCCCGGCCTGCGCCCGCCGGGACACCATCGCGCTCAAGCAACTGGCTGGCATACCGCTGGTCTTGCCGAGCGGCTCGCAGGGCCTGCGGGAAGTGCTCGAACGCAGCTTCGCCCAGGCTGGCGCGGCGCTCAATGTGGTGGCCGACCTGGATTCCCTCCCCTTCCTGCTGGCCTCTGCGCGCGAAGGGCTGGCCTGCACCATCCTGCCGGCCTCGGCGGTGGACCTGGGCGATGCCGCCATGCCCATGCGCCTGATCCTGCCCGAGCTGCGCCGCACGCTGTCGCTGTGCTGGCCGCGGGCGCTGCCGCGCACGCGCGCGGCGGAAGCCGTGGCAGAGATCCTGCGTGAGATCGTCGACGCGCGCATCGCCCAGGGCGGCTCGCTCAAGCCCGCGCCGGACACGCCCCAGTCCGGCACGGCCGGATAAATAAAACTTATGGTGGTAGTCGGCGATTGAATTTCCCCGGCACAAACCCCTCGTGTAGAGTCGCTGCCAGCGACAGGCAAGGCGTGGATGTCAACAGCCAAAGACAAGCGCGCCGCCACCCCAACACCGAGGAGACACCATGCAACGCACCCGCCATGTCCTGGCTGGCATCGCCGCGGCGATTTCGCTGCTCGCCGGCGCCGCAGCGCAGGCCGAGACCTACCCCGCCAAACCCATCCAGATGATCGT
This sequence comes from Cupriavidus sp. 01L46, assembly GCF_056399905.1. Classification (NCBI taxonomy): domain Bacteria; kingdom Pseudomonadati; phylum Pseudomonadota; class Betaproteobacteria; order Burkholderiales; family Burkholderiaceae; genus Cupriavidus; species Cupriavidus sp. 01L46. The sequence continues at coordinate 8,274 of NZ_JBFTSF010000095.1, read as the reverse complement.
GCCGCAGGCGCCGGGCGGCACCAACGACATCGTCGCTCGCCTGGTCGCGGCCGACCTCTCGCAGCGCCTCGGCCAGCAGGTGGTGGTGGAAAACCGCCCCGGCGCGGGCGGCAATATCGGCACGCAGACGGCCGCGCGCGCGGCGCCCGACGGCTATACGCTGCTGATGACGATCAGCAGCACCCAGGCCATCAACCCCTCGCTGTACCGCCAGGTGCCGTTCGACCCGGTGCGCGATTTCGAGCCGATCTCGCCGGTGGCAAGCGTGCCGAATGTGCTGGTGGCCAACCCCGCCTTCCCTGCCAGGACGCTGCCCGAGCTGATCAGCATGGCCAAGGCCAAGCCGGATTACTACCGCTTTGCCTCCGCCGGCAACGGCACGCTCAACCACCTGCTGGGGGAGATGCTCAACAGCATGGCCGGCATCAAGTTGGAGCACGTCCCCTACAAGGGCGTGGCCCCCGCGCTCAACGACGTGCTCGGCAACCAGGTKCCGMTGGCCTTCGCCAGCCTGCCCTCGGTGCTGGCGCATATCAAGGCTGGCAAGGTACGCGCGCTCGGCGTGAGCTCGGCCAAGCGCTCGCCGTTCGCGCCGGACATTCCTGCCATCGGCGAGACCGTGCCGGGCTATAGCGGCGATCTGTGGGTGGGCCTGTTCGCGGTCAAGGGCACGCCCAAGGAAGTCACGCAGAAGCTCGCGCAGACCATGCAGGCCGCGCTCGCCGACAAGACCCTGCGCGACAAGCTGGCGGCGCAAGGCGCCGAAGTCCTCTCCGGCACGCCGACGCAGTTCGCCGCCATGCTCAAGACCGACCTCGACAAATGGGCGGTGATCGTGAAGAAGTCCGGGGCGCAGGTGGATTGAGGCTGGCGCGGCCAGGCCCTTCGTCCGCGGCTCGCGGCCGCGGACGTGAATTGCCACGGTGGCCACTGGCCGCATATCCTGGCCGCATATCCTGGCCGCATATCCTAGCCGTATATCCTGGCCGTATGTCGCTGACCCTATGCCCCTATGGCTCCAGGCCCGCCGGGCCTGTGCGATCGAACCACTGCGGCACAAACGGGATCGCCTCATGCAGCGTGCCCAGTACCCGGAAACTGAATCCGGCCACGACCGCCGAAGGCGGCTTGATATCGGGCACCACCACCACCTGCGCGCCCGAGCAGCTGGCGGCCGTTGCGCCGTTCTCGCTGTCCTCGACGGCCAGGCACGCCTGCGGCGCCACACCGAGGCGCTTTGCGGCGAGCTGGTACAGCGCCGGGTCCGGCTTGCCGCGGCGCACCTCATCACCACCCGAGACCGACGAAAAGAAATCCAGCACACCCACGCGCCCGAGCCGGTCCTTGATCTCCTCGACACGGGATGACGATGCCACCGCGCAGGGAATGCCCGCTGCGCGCAGCGCCGAGAGCAACTCCTTGGCGCCGGGCTTCAGCGGAAACCGGGGGCCGGCAGCCGGCGCATGCAGTTGCGCGCCGGCCATTACCTGCACCTGGCGGAAGGCACGCTCGTCGCCAAGCAGGGAAACCAGGAAGGCATCGGACTCCGGCTTGGCCTTGCCGATGACCTGCACRTGGTCGCTGGCCGCCAGMGTGATGCCGATCTCGCGCGCGGCGCCAATCCAAGCTTGCATGATGGCGCGCTCGGAGTCGATCAGCAGGCCATCCATATCGAAGATGGCGGCGGTGAACGGGCTCATCTGCCGGCTCAACTGCGGGCTCAACTGCGGGGTCATCTGCGCCGGCTTTAACGGATCGGGGCCTGCGCCGTCTGTCCGTGACGGTTCGCCCAGACCAGCATGGCGATGCCAGCCAGGATCATCGGCAGGYTCAGCCACTGGCCCATGGAGAAGTTCAGCGCCAGCAGGCCCAGGAAGTTATCGGGCTCGCGCGCAAACTCGGCGAGGAAACGGAAACCGCCGTAGCCGATCAGGAACACGCCCGAGACCGCGCCCATGGGGCGCGGCTTCCTGGCGAACAGCCACAGGATGATGAACAGCGCCACACCTTCGCCGGCAAATTGATAAAGCTGCGAAGGATGGCGGGGAATGTTGTCACCCGCCTGCGGGAAGATCATGCCCCACGGCAGGTCGGTGGGACGGCCCCACAGCTCGCCGTTGATGAAGTTGCCGATGCGTCCGGCCGCCAGCCCGCAGGGGATCATCGGCGCGATGAAGTCGGTGACTTCCATCCAGTGCCGCCCGCGCAGCTTGCCGAACAGCCACATCGCCACGATCACGCCCAGGAAGCCGCCGTGGAAGGCCATGCCGCCCTCCCACACCTTGAAGATCTCAAGCGGATGGCTCAGGTAGTAATCGGCCTTGTAGAAGAACACGTAGCCCAGCCGCCCGCCCAGGATCACGCCCAGCACACCGAAGAACAGCATGTCGTCCAGGTCCTTGACCGTCCAGCCCTGGGYCGCGATATGCGGCTGGCGGATGCGCAGGCGCCCGAACCACAGGAACATGATGAACCCGGCGAGGTACATCAGCCCGTACCAGCGGATGGCGAGCGGGCCGAGATGAATCGCAACCGGATCAAATTGGGGATGAATCAGCATGGATGCCGTGGTTAGGGTTGTAGGTAGAGAGATCGCGCACGGGCAAACTGGCGTCCGGCGCGATATCAGGGTTCAGGTTGCATCCGTCAGGTGCTTTGCCGCAGCGGCAGTGCCAAGCTCCGCGCCCGGCTCCGTGCCCGGTGTTATGCCAGCGTTTTGCGTCAGCGTCATGGCAGCGGCCAGCGCGCCGGCGATCTCGATAAACGATCTCAGCACGGGGCTCACGCCGTCGGCACCGGCCTCCCGCCACACCAGCCCGGTCTCGATATCGGGCCCGGCATCGCGCAACGGCAGGTAGGACACACCGGTACGGCGAAGGTTGCAAAGCGAGGCCGGCACCAGCGCCACGCCCATGCCGGCGGATACCAGGCTGACGATCGTCTGCATCTGGATGGCCTCCTGGGCGATCACCGGCGTGAGGCCTTCGCGCGCATAACAGCCCGTAATGATGTCATAAAACGCGGGCGCGCTTCGCCGGGGAAAGATGATAAGCGGCTCGTGCGCCGCATCCTTTAGCGAAACGCCCTCCTCCGCCGCCGCCGAGCCATCCGGGCGCCAGCCTTCCGGCACGGCCAGCACCAGCGGCTCGCGCACCAGCGGCAGGTAGGCCACGCCATGCGGCATGGCCGGCAGTTGCGGGCGGATCACCAGCCCGGCGTCGATGCCGCCGTCCATCAGGGCCTCCAGCTGGATATCGCTGGTGGCCTCGCGCAGCTGCAACTGCACATTGGGGTGCCGCGCCCGGAAGCGCCGCAACAGGTCGGGCAGGATGCCATAGTCGGCCGTGCTGACAAAGGCCAGCGACAACGTGCCGGCCTCCCCGCGCGCCAGCCGCTGGGCCAGGCCCGGCAGCGCGGCCGCATCGGCCAGCACGCGGCGCACCTCGGGCAGCCATTGCTGGCCGGCAGGGGTGAGCGCCACCGAGCGCCGCGTGCGAGCGAACAGCTGCACGCCGATCTCCTCCTCCAGCGCCTGGATCTGCTGGGACAGCGGCGGCTGCGTCATGGTCAGGCGCCGCGCGGCGCGGCCAAAATGTAACTCCTCCGCCACGGTAACGAAGTAGCGCAACTGGCGCAGGTCCAAAGGGGCTCCTGATATGTTTTTCGACTCAATAAAGGTTGAATAATATATTTGACACGATAAAAGGCAAGCGGCATGCTCTCGTCCACAACATGGCAAGAGCCTGCCCGGTCCTCGGAACCCTGAGGCGCCCCGCGCAGGCCGGCACACTTCCCCCGGAGATTCCCATGGCATACAACAAACGCTCGCAGCACATCACGCAAGGCGTGGCGCGCTCCCCCAACCGCTCGATGTACTACGCGCTGGGCTACAAGAAGGAAGACTTCGACAAGCCGATGGTGGGCATCGCCAACGGCCACTCCACCATCACGCCGTGCAACTCCGGCCTGCAACGCCTGGCCGACGCCGCCGTGGCGGCCATCAAGGCCTCCGACGCCAACCCGCAGATCTTCGGCACCCCGACCATCTCGGACGGCATGTCGATGGGCACCGAAGGCATGAAGTACTCGCTGATCTCCCGCGAAGTCATCGCCGACTGTATCGAGACCGCGGCCCAGGGCCAGTGGATGGACGGCGTGGTCGTGATCGGCGGCTGCGACAAGAACATGCCGGGCGGCATGATCGCGCTGGCGCGCACCAACGTGCCGGGCATCTATGTGTACGGCGGCACCATCAAGCCGGGCAACTGGAAGGGCAAGGACCTGACCATCGTGTCGTCGTTCGAAGCCGTGGGCGAATTCACCGCCGGCCGCCTGAGCCAGGAAGACTTCGAAGGCGTCGAGAAGAACGCCTGCCCGTCGTCGGGCTCGTGCGGCGGCATGTACACCGCCAACACCATGAGCTCCTCGTTCGAGGCGCTGGGCATGTCGCTGCTGTACTCGTCGACCATGGCCAACCCGGACCAGGAAAAGGTCGACAGCGCCGCCGAATCGGCACGCGTGCTGGTCGAGGCCATCAAGAAGGACATCAAGCCGCGCGACATCATCACGCGCAAGTCCATCGAGAATGCCGTTGCGCTGATCATGGCCACCGGCGGCTCCACCAACGCCGTGCTGCACTACCTGGCGATCGCCCACTCGGCCGAAGTGGAATGGAGCATCGACGACTTCGAACGCATCCGCCGCAAGGTGCCGGTGATCTGCAACCTGAAGCCGTCGGGCCAGTATGTGGCGACCGACCTGCACCGCGCGGGCGGCATTCCCCAGGTCATGAAGATCCTGCTCAAGGCAGGCCTGATGCACGGCGACTGCCTGACCATCACCGGCCGCACCCTGGCCGAGGAACTGGAAAACGTGCCGGACACCCCGCGCGCCGACCAGGACGTGATCATGCCGATCGAAAAGGCGCTCTACAAGGAAGGCCACCTGGCCATCCTGAAGGGCAACCTGGCACCGGAAGGCGCCGTCGCCAAGATCACCGGCCTGAAGAACCCGGTCATCACCGGCCCGGCCCGCGTGTTCGAGGACGAGCAAAGCGCCATGGACGCCATCCTGGCCGACAAGATCAACGCCGGCGACATCCTGGTGCTGCGCTACCTGGGCCCCAAGGGCGGCCCCGGCATGCCTGAAATGCTGGCCCCCACCTCGGCCATCATCGGCAAGGGCCTGGGCGAATCGGTCGGCTTCATCACCGACGGCCGCTTCTCGGGCGGCACCTGGGGCATGGTGGTCGGCCACGTCGCGCCGGAAGCGCACGTGGGCGGCAACATCGCGCTGGTGCAGGAAGGCGACTCGGTCACCATCGACGCGCACAAGCTGCTGCTGGAGCTCAACGTGAGCGAAGAAGAGCTGGCCAAGCGCCGCGCCGCCTGGAAGCAGCCGGCACCGCGCTACACCCGTGGCGTGCTGGCCAAGTTCGCCAAGCTGGCTTCGACCGCCAGCAAGGGCGCTGTAACGGACTGAGGCTGCGGCTTCAGCGCCAGAAGGACAAAAAGCCCGCGAGCGATCGCGGGCGTTTTTATGGCGCGTGGATTGTGCGTGACGGGAAAGAGAATCACGCCAACGCCAAAACACCCGCGCGGTTGGCAAGACGCTTTCCAGTCAGTTCCCTCACATCCCGCCCGGATCCCGCTCGATCTCTTCCAGCGTGGCGTCCAGCCATTCCACCAGCCGGGCCTCCATCGCCTGCGTCAGTTCCGCCGCCAGTTGCGCGGTCAACGGGGCCAGCCGCGATTGCAGCGTGGCTTCGGTATGGGCCTCCACCACCTGCGGCCATTCGGTGCGAAACCGCATCATCACGCGGGTCAGCAGCTCGCTGCGCACGGCGCGCAGCTCGTCCGGGCTGGGCGGCGGGCTGGCGTGGTGCGTGGCGTGCGACACCGAGTAGGCGCCATCCTGGGTCGACGGGGTTGGCTGGTGCAGTGCCGGGATATCGGGCGCAGGAATGCCGTCGCCGGGCTCACGGGGCATGACGACATGGGTGACCGGCCCAGGCCAGGTCAAGTCATGCACGGGCTGGGCATGGCCTGGGCCGCCAGCGCCGGAATCCGACCACGCTACCGCTTGCGCGGCCCCCGCCGGCGTCGCGTCAGGCGCCGGTTGCCTGGCGCCGTCGGTGGGCAGGTCGATCACTTCCGTCAGCAGTGGAATGCTGTCGTTGGGCCCGATGCGCGGGATCACGCGCGAGGTGGTGCGTTCAGTCATGCGGCATCCCCCTTGGCTTGTGCGCCTTGTGTGGCTTGTGTGCCTTGGCCTGCCTGGGCGATATCGTGGTGCGCCAGCGGATAGCCGCGCTCGCGGTAAAGGCGAAAGCGCTCGCGCCCGGCGGCACGGTCGTCGGCGTCGCTGCCGACCACCTCGATCATGCGCTCGAAGCTGGCGAACTGCACCGGCGGCTCGGCGCTAAGGTTGATCAGCAGCTGATGGTGCGGAGCCTGGTCCAGCGTGGCCGCCAGCACGATCGGCGTCACCTCGGCGTTCGGGCTGTCCACGCCGCAATGCGGCAGGAAATCCAGCGCGGAGAACGTCCACAAGCGCGCATCGAGCTGCGCCAGCTGCTCCGGCGCGCCATGCACCACCAGTTTCTGGCCGGCGCCGTACGCCTTGCGGATCAGCCGGCAAGCGTAGCCGAGCTTGTCGGGCACGTTGCTGTGGAAATCGATACGCGTCATGGTTGAAAGCAATCCTGTGAGAATGAAGCTAAACAGGGACGGACCCGCGCAGATGCCGGCGCCGGCCCGTCCCTGCTGTCAAGCATCAAGCTTAACCATCCAGCTTCAGCCAGCGCGGTCCATCAGGAACTGCGCCAGCAGGGGCACCGGGCGGCCGGTGGCGCCCTTGGCGGCGCCGCTCTTCCAGGCCGTGCCGGCGATATCCAGGTGGGCCCAGTCGTACTTCTCGGTATAGCGCGCCAGGAAGCAGGCGGCGGTCACGCTGCCGGCCGGGCGGCCACCGATATTGGCCATATCCGCAAAGTTGGACTTGAGCTGGTCCTGGTAGTCATCGTCCAGCGGCATGCGCCAGGCGGTGTCCATGGCCTTGCGGCCGGCTTGCAGCAATTGGTCCGCGAGGCCGTCGTTGCGCGCGTACAGGCCGCTGTTGACGTGGCCCAGCGCGATGATGCAGGCGCCGGTCAGGGTTGCCACATCCACCACGGCGGCCGGCTTGAAGCGCTCCACATAGGTCAGCGCGTCACACAGCACCAGGCGGCCTTCGGCGTCGGTGTTCAGGATCTCGATGGTCTGGCCGGACATGCTGGTGACCACGTCGCCGGGCTTGGTGGCGTTGCCGGCCGGCATGTTCTCGCAGGTGGGAACCACCGCGATCACGTTCAGCTTGAGGCCCATCTCGGCCACCGCCTGCAGCGTGCCCAGCACCGAGGCGGCGCCGCACATGTCGTACTTCATCTCGTCCATGCCCTCGCCGGGCTTGAGCGAGATGCCGCCGGTATCGAAGGTGATGCCCTTGCCCACCAGCACCACCGGCGCCTGCTTGGCCGAGGCGCCGTCGTAGCGCAGCACGATGAACTGCGGCGGCTCCACCGCGCCCTTGGTGACCGCCAGGAAGGCGCCCATCTTGAGGGCCTCGAGCTGCTTGCGGCCCAGCACTTCCACCTTGAGCTTGTGGCGCTTGGCGATGCCGCGCGCAGTATTGGCCAGGTAGGTCGGCGTGCAGATGTTGGACGGCAGGTTGCCCAGGTCCTTGGTCAGCTCCATGCCGTTGGCGATAGCCGCGCCGCGGACCACGGCCTGGGCGGCCGCCTTGGCGTCGGCCGCGTCGACGGTGAGCACCACCTTGCGCAAGCCGGTGAGCTTGTCGGCGCCGTTGCCGTTGCTGTTGCCCTTGGCGCTGGCGTTGGCGCGCTTGAGGCCCGGATGGCGCTCCAGCAGGCGGTAGCCGGATTCGCGGATCAGGGTGACGGTGGTGATCAGGCGCCAGGCCAGGTCGCGGGCGTTGCCAGCCTGCTGCGGGGCCTGCTGCTGGGCGAGGCACCACAGCACATTGGCGGCGCGCGTGCCGGACAAGGCACGCAACGCGGTGCGCACAGCCTCGGCGAACGCCTTGTCGCCGAACTCGGCTTCCTTGCCGAAGCCCACCAGCAGCACGCGGGCAGCGCCCACGCCGGCCACTTCGTGCAGCATCAGCTGGGTGCCGCGCTTGCCTTCGAAATCGCCCAGCTTGACGAGCCGGGAAACCAAACCCTTGGTTGCCACGTCGAGCGCCTTGGCCACACCGGCCAGGCTCTGTCCTTCAAAC
>NZ_JBFTSF010000094.1:0-29035 GCF_056399905.1 Cupriavidus sp. 01L46 | reverse complement strand
CCTCACCGCCATCGATCAGGTGCTCCCAGGCGGACATGATGCTTGCGTCATGATCGGGATGGGAAAACCAGTCCATCGGCGTACCGGCTTCTTGCATTCCGTGTCTCCTTGCGGGGGCCCGCCCGATGCGGGCTCAGATGGCCGGTTATCCGGCTCGATCTCTTGGGCTTGATCTCTTGTCTTGCGGCGTGCTTCGCGGGACTGGCGCCCGCTCTTTGCATCCTACTCCCGACGGTACCGCCAAAGCCAGCCGGGACTTGCCTACCCGCAAGTTCCAGGCCACGCGCCATGTGCCCGCCACGCGGGCCGCCCGGCCGCACGGGCGCCTGAGCAGCCCTCTCACCGACCGGCMGAAAATGAAACGGCCGTCCGAAAATCGAACGGCCGAAAGGCCCCTGCCAAGAGGAATGCACGATCCATCCCTGGCCCGCAAGTGCAGAAGCAATTACCTCGATGCCGAGATCGGCATCAGTCCGCGCGCTCCGGCAGAGGCAGCTTCACCCAGTCCGTATAGAACGCCTCGATATCTGGCTCGAAGTCGTGGATCACCGGATACCACGGCGTGGGGGCTTCCACGTCGTGCATGGTTCCGCACTTGGGGCAGTAGTATTCGCGGTACACCTGCCATTGCGTGTCCGGTGCCATCAGGTGCGGATAGACCTCGGCCATGGCTTCATCCGTGTCGCGCACGTAGACGTTGGCATGGAGCTTCCAGTTCTCCCGGTAGTCGCAGAAGACATGGCCGCAATCGCATTGCGTGACCCACTTTTTGCTCTTGGCTTGCTGCACGATAAACATGTGCGGGCTCAGCGGCAGCACGATGCGATCATCCCAATCGAGCTTTTTCTGCAGCGCCTGCACGTATAGCTGAAAGCGCGCGGCATCCTTGGGCATCGATAGCATGCGCAGGGTGGTGTCCCAGTCGAGCTTGCCGTCGACCAGGTTCTTGACCTGTTCACTGGTGTAGGTGGACATCTTGAATCCTCTCTGACGAATTGACTAATGTGTGCGTTCGTTGGCGCCGGCCGGGCCTCACTCTTCGACCAGCACCACCGTGTTGACGTCGGGCATCTTGGACAGGTCCATGCGGTACTTCGAGCCATAGGTCGGCACGTCCAGCTCGTCCTCGGTCAAGGTCCACGAGTCCGGCAGGCCCCAGAACGTGCGAAACTGCTGCTCGAACTTGTTCGACAGGCCAAAGCTGGTGGCAAACATGTGCCGCACCTGGATCGAGGCATGCTTGACCAGAATCCGCTCGCGCTCGCCCTTCATCCATTCCTGGACAGGCTGYGAGCGAGCCAGGCGCTGGTTGCGGATCTCGATGCGCAGCAACGCGGTCGCCTTGGCATCCACCTTCCATACCCCATTGCCGTCCTTGGTTGCGACTGCGCCATATACCTTCTGCGCATATTCCGGCAGCAGCAAGGCGTTGTTCAGGTCCCGCTCGATGGCCTCGGCCTCGCGGTCGAGCGGGTCGCCAAAGCCGGGGCCGCCACGCAGGTAGTTCAGGTACAGATCGTAGTTGTCGTAGCAGTCCTCGGTCGTCATGCACTGCTGGTCGCGCTTGACGACCGCGCCGGCGTTGAGGTGGTTCTCGTAGTCCGGCAGGTCCGGATTGGCATCGCCACCCAGCGGCAGGCTATCGCCGCCGGCGATGCGCTCCTTCAGGCCGGTCTTGTGGGCTTCGAAGCGGTAGCCGGTGGCGGCGGGATAGCCGCCCATCAGGCCCCAGTCGCTGTTCATGTAGCCGTTGCCCATGAAGAACATGGTCCAGTCTTGCGCTTTCCACACCATGCGCAGCGTCTCGAAGCCGCAGCCGCCCCGGTATTTTCCATAGCCGCCGGAATTGGCCTTGGCGTTGCGCCCCAGGTAAAGCAGGGGCTCGGCCATTTCCCATATCTCGATATCGCCCATATCGCCTTCCGGGTTCCAGATCGCCGCGGCATGGTTGAGACCGTCCTTGATGGCGCTGGCGCCGGTGCCGCACGACGAAGCCTCGAAGCTGTTGACCGCGTGGATCTCGCCGTCCTGGTTGATGCCGCCGCCCTGCAGCCAGTTGGAGGTGTTGGCGTTGCCGGCATTGACCTCTTCCAGGTAGCCGCGGCTGAAGTAGGCCTGCGACAATCCGCGCCACATCGCGCTCCAGCCCGAGACAAGGAAGTGCCAGGCGTAGGCATGGCCGGTGCGGCGATCGTCCGGATTCATCCAGGTGCCCTTGGGCAGATGGAATTCCGTGCCGAAGTAGGCACCATCGTTAATGCGCTGCGTGGGCACCAGCGTCTGCGTCATCATCACCCAGATGCCGCTGGTAAAGGCCACGTGGTGCGCATTGTAGGAATGCCAGCCCCAGCGGCTCGCACCTTCGAAATCCAGGCGCCACGAACCATCCTTGCGGATTTCCATTTCCACCGGCGAATGCATGATCGAATCGAGCTTGGCGAAGGCCGACGAGGTCTGCACATCCGGGTGGTTGTACGGCACGTCGACAAACGCCACCTTGCGGTACTTGCCCGGCAGCGTCATCGCCTTGATGCGCGTCTGCAGGCCGCGGCGCCCTTCCTCGATCACCTCGTAGGAGAATTCTTCGTAGGCTTCCAGCCCTTCGTCCTCGATCACTTCCTCGATGAGGTCGCGGATCATGTGGCAGCCGGCGATGCGGGTTCGTTCGTCGAGAATCCAGTACTTCGGCGTGCGTACCGAACGCTGGCTTTCATGCAGCCAGTCGCGCAGCGGGGTGTCGTTCACCCCGGTCTTGCGGCAGGTGATCATGTAGCCGTCGCCGAAGCGCTGCACCTGCCCGGTGGACATCGATCCGGGCGTCACCGCGCCGGTGTCGATCACGTGTGTCACGCCGCCCACCCAGCCCACCAGCTTGCCATGCGCGAAAATCGGCACGATGGTGGCGATATCGCAGGGATGGACATTACCGATCGCGCAATCATTGTTGGTGAACATGTCCCCGGGATGGATGCCGGGATTGGTCTCCCAGTCGTTCTCGATCATGTACTTGATCGCGGCCCCCATCGTGCCGACGTGGATGATGATCCCGGTCGAGGTCAGCACGCAATCACCGGCGGCGTTGTAGAGCGTGAAGCACAGTTCGCCCTCCTGCTCGACGATCGGGCTGGCGGCGATCTTCTTGGCGGTTTCGCGCGCATGGACCAGGCCGCCGCGCAGCTTGGAGAAGAGCTTTTCGTAGCGGATCGGGTCACGCTCGCGAAATGCGAGGCGCGTGAGCCCGTTGTAATGGCCGGTCTCGGCAGTGCGTTCGAGGATGGCGTCGCGGAACTGCTTGAGCGTCTCGCCAGTCTTGAGCAGGTCGGCGAGCCCGACTTCCTTGCTGGACATCATGTTCATGGCGTGTCTCCTTACTTCACTTCTTTAAGGTGGAAGAGGTGATGCTTGTCGAGCGTGGTGGCAAAGCCCTCGGGAACGACGAAGGTGGTGGCGTCCGACTCGATGATGGCCGGCCCGGTGATGGTGTTGCCGGGCAGCAGCGCTTCCATCTTCCACAGCACTGCGTCGTGCCACTGCTTCTGGCGATACAGCGGACGCGTTCCCAGCCGTGCTTGCGCGGGCGGCTTCGGCCCGCCTTCCGGGTCTTCCGGCAGCACCGGCTTCTGGGTAATCACCATGCCGCGCACGATGGCGCCAGTAACGGAGAAACCCAGCTCGGGCGAGCGCGCCGAACTGGCGTACACGCGGCCGTAGGTTTCCTCGAAGGCATCGACGATCTGGTCCCAATCGCCCGCTGTGGCGGCATTGACGATCGGGGAGCTGATTTCCAGGTCGTTAAGCTGGCCCATGTATTGCATGCGGTAGCCGGGCCGCAGGATGACGTCTTCTGCCTTGAAGCCGTTGATCTTGAACTCCTCGATCACCTTGGCGGCCAAGTCCGACCACGCCTTCTGGATGGTTTGGGCCGCCCGGGCCTTGTCCTCCTGCGCAGCATCCTGTGGCAGCGCCAGGTCAACGCTCTTGTCATAGCGGTACTCGAAGTCCGCGCAAGCACAGCCGAACGCCGAGAAGCCCGCCGCCCAAGCCGGCACGATCACATCCTTGAAGCCCAGCCCTTCGGTGTAGCCATAGGTATGGACAGGCCCGGCCCCACCGTAGGAGAAGCAGACGAACTCGGTCGGGTTATAGCCCTTGGCGCTTACGTTAGAACGCAGGTACTCGCGCAATTGCAGGTCGAGCAGCTCGATCACGCCGGCCGCGGCGTCTTCTACCGACAAACCCAGCGGCTCGGCGATCTGCGCCTTGATATGCTGGCGCGCCCGATCGACATCCAGCTTGATGGCGCCGCCAAGGAAATTGTCGGGATTGAGGTAGCCCAGCACCACATGGCAATCCGAGACCGACACCGTGTCCAGCCCGCTTTCCGGCCAGCAGGTGCCAACCCGATAACCCGCGCTGTCCGGGCCGAGCTTGATGGCGCCGCTATAGGGGTCGAGCCGCACGAAGCTGCCGGCGCCTGCGCCCACCGAGTCCATCGTCACCAGCGGCAAGGACAGCACCAGCCGCGCCATGTCGGGATCGGCGGCGATGGCGAAGTTGCCCTTGGTGATGAGCGCCATGTCGAACGAGGTGCCGCCGATGTCGGAACAGGCGATATTGTCGTAGCCCAGGGTTTCGCCCAGCAACTTGGAGCCGATCACGCCGCCGATCGGTCCGGAGACGATGGTGCGCGCCAGTTCCTTGGCCTTCCAACTGATGGTGCCACCGTGGGTGGCCATCACCCGCAGGTCGAACTTGGCACCGTGCTTCCTGAAACGGTCGCTGACCTTTTTCAGCGTCTGCCGCGAGGGCTCGGCCGCGTATGCCTCCAGCACCGTGGTGTTCATCCGGTGGCTTTCCTTGCGCTGCGGGTAATAGTCCACCGAGGCGAACACCGGGATATCGGCGCCGAGCTTTTTGAGCTCGTCACGCGTGATATCTCGCGCCTGCTGCTCGCTGTTGCCGTTCTTGTGCGATTGCAGGAAGCAGATCACGACGGCCTTGGACCCCGCCGCCACCAATTCACGTGTCGCCTGACGCACTTCATTTTCGCGCAGCGGGATCACGATCTCTCCCTGCACGTCGGTGCGTTCGGTCACGCCGCGGGTACGCGACAGGGGCACCAGCGGTTCGTCGTAGCGATGCGTGTTGAGATGGATACGCTCCTCCAGCGCGTAGCCCAGGTAGCTCTGGATTGCCCGCCCCATCGAATGGACGTGCTCGAAGCCTTTGTTAACCATCAGGCCCACGTCCAGCCCCTTGCGCTGCACGACGCGGTTGAGCATCGCCGTGCCCGAGTACACGCAGGTCAGCAGTTCGGGGTACACGTCGTCGACCCCGCGCTGCCAGTGCGCAAGCGCGTCCTCCGAGGAGTTGAAGATGGCCAGGGATTCGTCTTCCGGGTTGCTTTGCGCCTTGCCGACGACGAACCGCCCGTCGCCGCGCACAAAGAAGGTGTCGGTCATCGTGCCGCCGGCGTCGATGCCCATCACCTGGACTTGTGATTGCACTTCCATACTTGTCTCCTTGCTTTGTCAGCGTTCACGGCGGCTGCCAGGCAGCGCCGTTGCCAAACTCACCGCATGGCACGGTGGTTCGGTGGCAGTAATGCAACGGCTGTGCCAACTGCTGGAGAAAAGTACTTTTTGTTTTATATCAATGGGATAGCGAATATTTCAGGTGAATGGCCGGAGCGGGAAGCGACTTGCACCGTCTCGAACGTCGTGTTTTCGAACGGGGGCGCCGTTCGGTTTTCATGCTGCGCCCAGGTGACGGCTCGGTCGGTGCAAAGTGCAGCAAGGGGGATGGGCACGGCAATCCCGGGAAGCCCGCAGCGGCCCTGACACACAGCAATGTTATGCTTTGGCCCTCGATAACTCCTGCGCGCACAGGGCGCGCACCCTGATGGAAATTGCCATATTACTGGCGCTGATCCTGATCAACGGCCTGTTCGCGATGTCCGAAATCGCCTTGATGACAGCCCGCAAGGCCCGCTTGCAGCGGCGCATCGAAGAAGGCGACCGCGGCGCGATCGAAGCGATCAAGCTGGGCGAGGATCCCACCCGATTTCTGTCTACCGTCCAGATCGGCATCACCTCCATTGGCGTGCTAAACGGCGTCGTTGGCGAATCCACCCTGGCGCAGCCGCTCGGCGCCTGGCTCCAGGGCTTTGGCATTCAGGCCTCGACCGCCGGCTGGGTGGCAACCACCATTGTGGTGGCCRGCCTGACCTATTTCTCCATCGTGCTGGGCGAACTGGTGCCCAAGCGCCTTGGCCAGATGGCCCCCGAAACCATCGCGCGCCTGGTCTCGCGCCCGATTTCCTTCCTCGCGCTGGCCTCCACCCCGTTCGTCAAGCTGCTATCCAGCTCAACCCGGCTGGTGCTGCGCATGCTTGGCGTGAAAAGCGGCCGCGGCCCGGCGGTGACCGAAGAAGAGATCCATGCCCTCCTGGTGGAAGGCTCGGAAGCCGGTGTCATCGAGCAGCACGAGCACACCATGGTGCGTAATGTGTTTCGCCTGGATGACCGCCAGCTCACCTCGCTGATGGTGCCGCGCGGCGATGTGGTCTGCCTGGACGTGGAAGTCCCGCTGGAAGAAAACCTGCGCCGCATCGAGGAGTCCGATCACTCACGCTTCCCGGTGGTGCGCGGCGGCATGCACGACATGCTGGGCGTGGTCAGCGCCCGCCAGTTGCTGGCGCGCCGCCTGCGCGGCGAGCCTACCGACCTCGCCGCCGTGGCCCAGGCTCCGGTRTTCGTGCCGGAAAGCGTGACCGGCATGGAACTGCTGGAGAATTTCCGCGTTTCCGGCGGCCAGATTGCCTTTGTCATCGACGAATACGGCGAGGTGCTAGGCCTGGTGACGCTGCAGGACCTGATCGAGGCCATTACCGGCGAATTCAAGCAGGATGGCGTCGGCGAGGAATGGGCCGTACAGCGCGAGGACGGTTCCTGGCTGCTCGATGGCCTCATTCCCATCCCCGAACTGAAAGACCGCATTGGCCTGCGCCAGGTGCCGGAAGAGGACAAGGAGCGTTACCACACGCTGTCCGGCATGCTGCTGTTGCTGTTGGGCCGCCTTCCGCAGACCACCGACACCGTGCGCTGGGGCGACTGGAAGTTCGAGATCGTGGACATGGACGGCAAGCGCATCGACAAGGTACTGGCGTCGCGCGTGCTGCCCGACGACGGCGCCGACGCCGAGACCACCGGCTGACCGCCATACCCGCCTGCCGCCGGAACCTGATCTCCGTCAAGCCCCGGCGAATCCGCACTATCCCTGTGTCCACCACGCTTCGGGCGGCGCCTGCTCTACCGTATGATCGTCACTGTGCCGCGCCATCCCTGACGCCGGCTTGAGGGCCAGGTCCCCGAGCCAGTGCGCCGATGGCGCGGCGGTTGCCGCAGCCAAGGCATGGCGGCCCGCGCTCATGCCACCGTGCGGCGAAATCATGCTGCCCACAGGGACCCCAATGCATCCAGACGCAGACGATGCCGTCCGCTCGCCGGAGGTGGACCCTCATGAAAAATGCGACTTCGTGGCTGCCTTGATGGCGCGGCGGCAGATGCCGCTGGCCACGCAGCGGCGCTTCGCGGTGCTGGTGATCCACCTCGATCGCTTTACCTACGCTAGCGAAACGCTTGGCGCGGCGCTATCGGCGCAGCTACGCGCGCAGGTGGCGGCGCGCATAGCCGCGCTGGCGCTGCAGGCCGAAGTGACCTGGCTAGGCCAGGCGGACATCGGTGCGCTTGTGGCGCTGGCCCCGCAGCGACAGCTGGCGGCCGACCTCATGGAAGCAGCGACGCGCCTGGCGCGCGCCGTGGCCGCTGGCCTGGCGCGGCCATTCGTGCAAAACGGGTTCGAGCTGTTCCTGTCCAGCAGCATTGGCGTGGCGCTGGACGAACCCGACAAGCCGGCGGAGCGCAGCCTCCATGAGGCCTATGACGCGATGCTGCGCGTACGCAAACGCGGCGGCGACGGCGTTGCCGGTGGCGCCATTACCACCCCTGCATCACTTTCCACACCGCTCCTGGCCGCCCTGCCTTTTGCCTTGGCGCGCGGGCAGATCGCGCTGAACCTGCAGGCAAGGGCATCGCTGGCCACCGGTTGCGTGACTGGCTATACGGCCCGCCTGCGCTGGCAGAGTCCTGAGTTGGGGCGTGTCGCGCCGCAAGACTTCCTGCCCGCGCTGGAATCTCTTGGCATGATGGGCGAGGTGGCACGCTGGCTGATGGAAAACGCCCTGCCCCTGCTGGATTGCCCGGGCGTCGCCGACCCGGTGGAGCTATCGTTGCTGGTTTCCAGCGCCCAGTTGCACGGCACCCCGCTGATCGACACCTTGCTGCGCATGCTGGCAGCACGCAAGCTCGACCCGGCAAGGATCTGCCTCGAGATTCCCGGCGAGGCATTGTTGGCCGGCGACCACGTTGCCGCGGCCAAGCTCGCCACGTTGCGCGGCGCGGGCCTGCGGTTTGCCCTGAGCGACTTTGCCGACGCGCCCGGCGGCACGTCAACACTGGAGCGCCTGCAACCCGATTTACTGACGTTCAACGCGCGCTGCATCGGCAGCAGCGAGCAGCCAGAGCAGCCGGGCCAGGCCGGCGCCGCCGCGCGGCTGCAAGCCGCTTGCGAACAGGCATGGCGCCTTGGCCTGCCAGTCTGTGCCAAGGGCGTCGAAACTCGGCACCAACTGGCCGAAGTGCAACGTTGGGGCTGCTGTGCCATACAGGGATACTTGCTGGCGCAGCCCTTCCCGGCTCACTGGCTGGCGCAGACACATGCTGCAATCTGCGCACGCGCGCGTGAATTGCTGACCTAGGTCGCAGCGCTTGCCCGCGCCGCGCCACAGTCTTGGCACGATCGGTTACAAAATGGCACGCATCGTGCTTCAATAGAGCACCGCGACAACGTAAAATCGCGGCAAATTCAATGACCGAAAGGAGTCTGGCGTGAAAAAAGGATGGATCTTCTGCGTTCTGTTTGCCACCCTGCTGGCTGGCTGCAACACCATGGCCGGCCTGGGCCAGGATATACAGAAGGGTGGCCAAAAGCTGGAAGGCGCAGCCGATCGCAGCAAGTAAGATGCGCTGACGGCACCGGAGCGCCAGGCATGGCGCTCCGCGGCGTCACAACAACTGCTCAGGCGTGAATGGCGCAAGTACGTCGATCCACAAGCGCTTCTGCCAGCTTGTATCCGGCTCGGTATCGGACACCACTGCCTTATCCCCCTTGCCATCCACCCACTGCACCGCGCCCTGATCGGACAAGCGCAGCAGGTAGCTGTTGTCGTCGATCGCCCCCGCGAACAACTGCGCGACTTGCTGCGCCAGCTTGGCACTATGGATGATCAGGCCCGTCTCCGTGTTCTGGCTGGCCGAGCGCGGATCAAAGTTCATCGATCCCACAAACAGGTTGGTCCGGTCGGCGACGGCCGCCTTCACATGCAGGCTAGCCTGCGAAGACGTGTAATCCCCGATGATTTGCCGCGGCCGGCCGGGGCGCGACTTGAGCTCATGCAGTTCCACCCCCGCGCGCAGCAGGTCGGGCCGATAGCGCCGGTAGCCCACATGGACGATGGGCGCATCGGTGGCGGCCAGTGAGTTGGTCAATACCCGCACCTTGACGCCCCGCTTGACCAGATCCGCCATCCACGCGACGCCGCGGTCGCCCGGGATGAAATAGGGGGAAATCAGGATGATCTCCTGGCTCGCCCCGCTCAGCATGCGGCCCAGCTCCTGGCTCATGGTCTCGCCGCCGGCTGGCGCCTGGTCCGGCGCGGCTTTGCTCGGCGCGTCGACCATCACGCTTGCCGATGCCCATTCGAGAGCCAGCTTGCCGCCAGCCGTGAACTGGCGGCCCAGGAAGCTCTCCCGCGCATCGATCTTGCCGGGAGGCGTCATGCCCAGTGCTTCGATGCGCTTGCTATCCGTCTGCGTGCCGACGAGGGCCTGCTCGGGCCGCGCCGCGCTAGTGCCGGAGGCGGAGGCCGCGTCCGCCGCCTCCGCCGGGGTTGCCAGGACTTCCACCGGCACGGCCAGCGGGTTGTTCCAGTATCGGTCGAATGCGGCGGACAGCCGACGTACCGCGGGGCCGGCAGCGATCACATCAAGGTCGACGAAATTTGTGTCGGGAGCGCGCAGGAAATAGGCGTTGCCGATATTGCGCCCCCCCGTCATGGCCAGCGCGTTGTCGGCGATAAAGGCCTTGTTGTGCATGCGGCGGTTGAGCCGGCGGACATCGGTGGCGGACGAGAGCATCCGCGTCAACTTGGAAAATCGCCCCGCAGGAAACGGGTTGAACATGCGTACTTCGATATTGCGATGGCCCGCGAAGCGCAGGAAGGCGCGATCCTCGCCGTCGCTATGCAGGTCGTCCACCAGCACGCGCACGCGCACGCCCCGCTCGGCCGCTGCCCGCACGTGCCGCAGGATCTCGCGGGATGATTCGTCGGCCTCGATGATGTAGTACTGCAGATCCAGGGTGCGCGTGGCATGGTCAGCGAGCGAAATCAGCGTACCGTAGGCTTCTTCTCCAGAGGCGATCACATGAAAGCCGGACAGCGCCTGATCGGGCGAGCTCTGCGCAACCAGCCGCCCGAGGGCGGTGGTCGCCGGATCTGCCAGCGCTGCGCTCTGCTCGCGCGGCGCTTCCTTGGGCAGGCTGGYGCACCCCTGGGCAAACAGGATGCTCGCGCAAATCAACACGCGGCCAAGCCGCTGGGCCAGTATTGCGCCGCGGCGGCGGGAAACTGCCATGCCACGCGGGGCCGGACCGGCCAGTTGCACAGCCATGCTGCCTCCAGCAGTCGGGATATGCCAAGCTTATAACCTGGCGCGGCGGCCCGCTATCCGCCTTTGTCCGACGCCTTTGGGGGCTTCAGGCGGACTTGCGCAGTGCAGCAGCCTCCTGCGCCAGTGTGCGCACCCGCGCCCAGTCGCCCTTGGCCACCGCATCCTTGGGCACCACCCAGGATCCGCCAACGCAGACCACATTGGGCAGCGCGAGATAGGTTGGCGCGCGGGCAAGGTCGATGCCGCCCGTCGGGCAGAAGCGCAGCTGCGCGAACGGCCCGTAAAGCGACTTGAGCATCGGCACGCCGCCCGACGCTTCCGCCGGAAAGAACTTCAGGAACTTGAAACCGGCTTCCATCGCGGCCATCGCCTCGCTGGCGGTGGCTACGCCGGGCAGCAGCGCCACGCCCGCACCCTGCGCGGCCACGGCCAGCGCCGGCGTGAGCCCGGGTGAAACCGCGAACTGCGCGCCGGCCTCGCTCACGGCCTTCAGGTCGGCCGCCGTCAACACCGTGCCCGCGCCTACGCAGGCTTGCGGGAAAGCTGCCGCCACCGCCTTGATGGCGTCCAGCGCCACCGGCGTGCGCAGCGTGATCTCCAGCACCGGCAGGCCGCCGCCGATCAAGGCTTCGGACACATGCAGGGCTTCGTCCACGGAGGAAAACTCGAGCACCGGGATCACCGGCACGTTAACGAGGCGTTCGATCAGCGAGGTAGATTGGGTTTGCATGGCAGTGGATCTTCGGTCAGGTCGGACGATTGAACTTAGAGCTAGGGCTTGATGGCTTGACGGCTTGGGAATCAGGCAATCACGGAAACCGACTGCGCCATTCGCGCCAGCACGGTTTCTGTGGAGGGGATTGGCGCCACGGCACCATAGCCGGTGGTGGACAGCGCGGCCGCCACGTTGGCGTAGCGCGCGGCATCGAACGGATCGTCGCCGGCGGCAAGGCGCGCGACGAAGCTGCCGCCAAAGCAATCGCCGGCCCCGGTAGCATCCACCGGGCGCACCACGTACGGCGGCACCAGCGTGCGCGCCTCAGGCGTGGCCACGTACGCGCCCTCCTCGCCCAGCTTCAGCGCGACCAGCCCGATGCCGCAGCCCAGCAGATAGTCGACGATGGCGTCGCGGTCATCGAGGCCCGTGAGCACGGTGATGTCGTCCCAGCTCGGCAGGCACACATCGGTCAGTGCGAAGGCCTCGCGCATGATGCCGCGCGCGCGCGCCAGGGTCCACAGGCGCAGGCGCAGGTTGGTGTCCAGCGTGACCTGGCAACCGGCCTTGCGCGCATGCTCCATTGCCGCCAGTCCTGCATCGCAGGCACTGGTGCTGATGGCCAGGCTGATGCCTGACACATGCAGGTAGCGCGCTTCGGCGATGGCATGGTGCGGGAGGTTCTCGTGGCTGTAGTGGCTGGCCGCCGAGCCACTGCGCAGGTAGTCGAAACGGTGCCCGTGCGCGTCGTGGGTGACGAAGTACACGCCTGTGGGCGCGCCCGCGTCGATGCGCACGTGGCGGGTATCTACCCGCTCCTGCGTCCACAGCGCCAGCAGCCGCTCGCCGAAGGTGTCCTCGCCCACCGCGCTGATATAGCCGGCGTGGGCGCCCTGGCGCGCCGCGGCGATGCAGAAATTGGAAGTGTCGCCGCCAAAGCCCTGCAGGTAGCGTGCGGGATCGTCGGGCTGCTGGTTGAACTCAACCAGCGCTTCGCCGAAGGCGAGAATGTCGATGCTCATGGTGCAAGCGTCCCCTGTTGTCGCTGTCGTTGCTGTTGTTGCTGTCGTTGCCGTTATGGCTGTCTTTGCTGCTGCGTGCGGCCGTTCAGAAAAACGTCTGCACGAGATCGATCACGCGCAGGTCGCCGTCGAGCACCGGAATGTGGCGCCACTTGTCGAAGGTAAGACAGGGATGGGAAATATCAAAAGCCACCATGTCTCCGACCTGGATATCGTCGCCGGGGTGGATCGCCAGATAAGCGTGCTGGTCMATCATGCCCGTCACCTCCCAGTGCGCGGGCACCGCCACCGGCGCGCTCGCACCGGGCCGGTAGACCTGCGCCGGGATCGGCATGCCCGCATCGAAGGCGGCGTCGCGCTTGCCCATGCCGATGATGGCGCGCTCCGGCTCGGGAATCGACTGCACATAGGCCCACAACTGCAAGGCCGGCAACAGGCCCTCGCGCATCTTCTGTGCGACCGGGTTGCTGGCCAGAATCCGTCTTTGCGCGGCGCGGTAGATGCCCACGTCGTGCGTGAGGTAGCAGCCCGGGCGCAGCACGATGTCGATCGGCGCGCCGATATCGGTGCGGGCGAACTCCTCCGCCACCACGTCGTACCAGGCCGAGCCCGCGCCGGACATCACCACCGGGCTGCGGCCGAAGCGGCCGGCCGCGAACAGCTCGCGCGTCACCGCCACGGTGCGCCGCAGGAAGTCGCGGATATCGGCCTCTTCCTGGAGCACGCCCTCGTAGATTTCCACGCCGGCCAGCGACAGCACGCCGGGCCAGCGCGCCAGCGCCGCCAGCACCGCTTCTTGCTGCTGCGCACCGCGCACGCCGGTGCGCCCGCCTGGCACGCCCAGTTCCAGCAGGACCTGCAGCTTCTGGCCGCGTGCGCTGAAGTACGTGCCCAGCTGGTCCACCAGCGCAGCCGAATCCACCAGCGTAAAGAACTCGAAGTCTGGATCACGCAGCAGGTCGGCCACGATTTCCATATTGCGCCGGCCCACCAGCTGGTTGGCCATCAGCACGCGCCGCACGCCGTGCGCGTACGCGGCGGCAGTCTGGTGTGCGGTGGCCAGCGTGATGCCCCATGCGCCGGCGGCCAGCTGGCGCGCGAACAGCTTGGGCGCCATGGTGGTCTTGCCATGCGGCGCCAGCTGCACTCCGTACTCGCCCATGAAGCGGCGCATCCAATCCAGGTTATGCGCCAGGCGTTCTTCATACAGTACGGCGGCCGGCAGGCTGAGGTCTTCTGCCAGCAATTGCCAGCCCACCTGGCCGGCTGCGTCGGGTGCCAGCGGGGCGTCGAGCTTGCCCAGCGCCTTGTTGAGCGGATCGATCGTGCCGGTTTGGTACTTTATTTCACGCATGCTGTCATCATCCTGCAAAATTCCGATTGACGTAATGATAGCCTTGAAATTACGATATTTCACCCTTGTTATAAAGTAACATTCAAAGCTGGCTCCAGAGCGACATTGCGCCCCGGGACGGCTCGCCCCCACCATTGACCCGCCAACCATGTCCGCGCCCTTCGACATCCTGACCCGCATCGCCGAGCGTGGCCCGACGCTACGCCTGGCCGAGCAGAAGGTCGCCCAGGTGATCCTGCAGGACCTGGCGGGCGCCGCCGCCACCAGCATCAACGAGCTGGCGCGGCAGGCCGGGGTAAGCGAAGCCAGCGTGACCCGCTTTGCCAAGGCCATCGGCTGCCGMGACGTGCGCGACCTCAAGCTGCGCCTGGCGCAAGCCACGGCCGTGGGCCAGCGCTTCCTGCAAGCGGAGGTCGCCCGCGCGGCGGAGCCGTCCCCCGCCACGCTGGCCGACAGCATTCATGCGGATATCCTGGACTCTCTTGAGGTCAATCGCAAGCTGATCGATCCCGACCATATGGAGCGTGCGGCGCGCCTGTTGCTGGAGGCGCGCATGGTCTACGCTTTTGGCATGGGTGGCGGCTCGTCCTTCATGGCCGACGAAGCGCGTTACAGGCTGGCTCGGCTGGGCCGTCCCGTCGCCAGCTACCAGGACGCGCTGCTGCAGAAGATGGTGGCAGCCACCTTGCACAAGGACGATGTCGTGCTTGCGTTCTCCGCCACGGGCAACGTGCCCGAGATGCTGGCCAGTTGCGATATTGCCCGCGAATACGGCGCGAAACTGGTGGCCGTGACCGCGCTGGGCTCGCCGCTGGCGGCACGCGCGGACGTGCTGCTGCCGGTGCGCACGCTGGAAACGGATTTTATTTTCAAGCCCTCGGCCTCGCGCTACGCGATGCTGCTGGTCATGGACGTGCTGGCGACCCAGCTCGCCCTGCTGCAGCAAGACCAGAGCCAGGACAACCTGCGCCGGCTCAAGTACGTGCTCGACGCGCACCGCGGCACTGGCGCCACCGATAGCCGCCAGCCGCTCGGAGACTGACCATGCCTGAACTGTTCGATACCCTCATCCGCGGCGTAACCCTGCTCGACGGCTCCGGCGCCGAGGCGCGCCTGGCCGACGTGGCGCTGCGCGCAGGGCGCATCGCGCGCATTGCCATGCTGGAAGACGGCGGCGATGCCATCGACCCCGGCAGCGCCGCGCATGTGGTGCAAGGCGCGGGCCTGGTGCTGGCGCCGGGCTTTATCGACGTGCACACGCACGACGACACCAACGTGGTTCGCCAGCCCGAGATGACCCCCAAGCTATCGCAAGGCGTCACCACGGTGATCGTCGGCAACTGCGGCATCAGCGCGGCGCCCGTCACGCTGCGCGGCGAGCCGCCCGACCCGATGAACCTGCTCGGCACCGCCGCCGCCTTTTGCTACCCTGACTTCGCCGCCTATGCTGCGGCCGTGCAGGCTGCCCGGCCCGCAGTGAACGTGGCCGCGCTGGTCGGCCATACGGCGCTGCGCAGCAACCACATGGACCGGCTGGACCGTACCGCCACCCCGGCCGAGATCGCGGCAATGCGCGCACAGCTGCAAGAAGCGCTCGACCATGGTGCCATCGGCCTGTCCACCGGCCTGGCTTATGCCAACGCCTTTGCCGCCACCACGGACGAAGTGCTGGCGCTGGCCGAGCCGCTGGCGCACGCGGGCGCGCTCTATGCCACCCACCTGCGCAGCGAGTTCGCGGACATCCTGGAGGCGATGGATGAAGCCTTCCGCATCGGGCGCCATGCGCGCGTGCCGGTGGTGATCTCGCATATGAAGTGCGCTGGCCTGGACAACTGGGGGCGCAGCGGGGAAGTGCTGGATGCGCTGGAGCGCGCGCAACGCTGGCAACCGGTGGGCTGCGATTGCTATCCCTACACCGCCAGCTCCTCCACGCTCGACCTGAAGCAGGTCACCAGCGATTTCGACATCATGGTGACCTGGTCCGAGCCGCACCCCGAGATGGGCGGGCGCCTGCTGGCCGATATTGCGGCCGAGTGGGAGCTAGGGCTCGAAGACGCCGCGCGCCGCCTGCAACCCGCCGGCGCGGTCTATCACTGCATGGAAGACGCGGACGTGGACCGCATCCTGAGCCATCCCGCCACGGTGGTGGGATCCGATGGCCTGCCCAACGATCCGCTGCCGCATCCGCGCCTGTGGGGCGCCTTTCCGCGCGTGCTGGGCCACTACGCCCGTGACCGCGAGCTGTTCCCGCTGACGGTCGCGATCAACAAGATGACGGGCCTGTCGGCCGAGCGCTTCGGCCTGGCCGAGCGCGGCCTGGTGCGCGAAGGCTACTGGGCCGACCTGGTCCTGTTCGACGCCGCCACCATCCGCGACGCGGCCAGCTTCACCGATCCCATGCAGCCCGCCGAGGGCATCGCTTGCGTGTGGGTCAACGGCGAGCTGTCGTGGCAGCGGCGCAAGCCCACCGGCGCGCGGGCCGGCCGCTTCCTCGCGCGCACAAAGCCTGCCGGGGCCAGCGCGGCACCGGCACAGTAACCATCCCATTCCCAATTCCCAATTTGCAATCTGCTTCAGGAGTCCCCATGGATATCAAACGATTTGGCGTCGAGGGCGGCGCCGGCACCGGCGGCCAGCACATGCCGTTTTCCCGTGCCGTGCAAGCCGACGGCTGGCTCTACGTGTCCGGCCAGGTGCCGATGGTGGCCGGCGAGGTGATCGACGGCGGCATCGTTGCGCAGACCCACCAGGCCATCAAGAACGTGCTGACCATCCTGGCCGAAGCCGGCTACGGCACCGAGCACATCGTGCGCTGTGGCGTGTGGCTGGACGATGCGCGCGACTTCGCGTCGTTCAACAAGATCTTCAAGGAATACTTCGGCGCCAACCCGCCCGCGCGCGCCTGCGTGCAGTCAAGCATGGTAGTGGACTGCAAGGTCGAAGTGGATTGCATCGCCTACAAGAAGCCGGCTGCCTGATCCCGGGCCAGCCAGCCACGAAGACCTGAACCGGCCGCCGCCAGCGCGGCCCTTTTCATAGCGGAAGCGAGGGAGCCCCGCCGGAGTCCCGGCGGACCTCGCACAAAGGAGACAACATGGGCGCCGTAACCGGAACCACCCTTTTGCTTTACGCGTTGATCGCGGTGATCGCACTGGTCGTGCTGATCGCGAAATTCAAGCTCAATCCCTTTATCACCCTGGTGGTCGTCTCGGTACTGCTCGGCTTTGCCGTGGGCATGCCGATGGGCGACATCGTCAAATCGTTCGAGGCCGGCGTTGGCGGCACGCTCGGCCACATCGCACTGGTGGTGGGCCTGGGCACCATGCTCGGCAAGATGATGGCGGAGTCCGGCGGCGCCGAGCGCATCGCGCGCACGCTGATTGACGCCTTCGGCGAGAAGAACGTGCACTGGGCCATGGTGACCATCGCCTTTATCGTCGGCCTGCCCGTGTTCTTCGAAGTGGGCTTCGTGCTGCTGGTGCCGATCGCCTTCAACGTGGCCAAGCGTACCGGCACCTCCATGGTGCTGGTGGGCATCCCGATGGTGGCCGGCCTTTCGGTGGTGCACGGCCTGATCCCCCCGCACCCCGCCGCGCTGCTGGCGGTGACCGCCTACAAGGCGGATATCGGCAAGACCATCCTGTACGCGCTGATCGTGGGCATTCCCACGGCGGCTATCGCTGGCCCGCTGTTCGCCAAGCTGATGACGCGCTACGTGACGCTGCCGGATGTGAATCCGCTGGCCGCGCAATTCACCGAGGAGGACGAACGCGTCCAAGCCTCGCATGAGCTGCCGGGCTTCGGCATCACGTTGTTCACCATCCTGCTGCCCGTGATCCTGATGCTGATCGGCAGCTGGGCCGACCTCATCACCACGCCCAAGAGCTTTGCCAACGACTTCCTCAAGCTGATCGGCAACTCGGTGATCGCGCTGCTGATCGCCGCGCTGGTGAGCTTCTACACCTTCGGCAAGCGCCGCGGCTTCACCCGGGAGAACATCCTCAAGTTCACCAACGAGTGCGTGGCGCCTACCGCCATCATCACGCTGGTGGTCGGCGCGGGCGGCGGCTTTGGCCGCGTGCTGCGCGATTCGGGCATCTCCAACGCCATCGTCGACGTGGCCACCGGTGCGCATGTGTCGGTGCTGCTGCTGGGCTGGCTGGTCGCCGTGCTGATCCGGATCGCCACCGGCTCCGCTACCGTGGCCATGACCACGGCCGCCGGCATCGTCGCGCCGATCGCCGCCAGCGTGCCTGGCACCCGGCCCGARCTGCTGGTGCTGACCACCGGTGCCGGCTCGCTGATCCTGTCGCACGTAAACGACGGCGGCTTCTGGCTGGTCAAGGAGTACTTCAACATGACCGTGGCCCAGACCTTCAAGACCTGGTCAGTGTGCGAAACGCTCATCTCGGTGATCGCCCTGCTTCTGACCCTGGCACTAGCCACGGTAGTCTGACCATCCGGGCAGGCTCAGGCCGGGTGTCCGCAAGGCGCCCGCCAAAAGGGAGGAGACACATGCGGTGTCCCTCCCTTTTTTACGCCGCCCGCAATGTGCTATTGTGTGCACCGCAGCAAATCATCAGCGCCCCGCGTTTTTCCCCTGCCGCTGCCATAGCCCGGTCATCACCCGTCGCGCCGACAAGGTGTCACAAATCTTTCATACTGCGAAGCAGGCCCGGGTTTCCCCCTAGCGCTAGAATCGAGCCCCAACCGGAGGAAAAGAACCATGCCCAAGAAACTCAGGAAAACCGAGGACGCTGTCCCGGCCACCACGACCGCGCCGGGCCTGATCGCTCTGCTCGACCACATTGCCAATGCCACCGCGCAAGGCCAGCTCGATCCCGAGTTCGCCCGCAAGCTGGGCAAGCGTGTGCGCAAGGAAGCCGACGCGCTGATTGAAGACCAGGCGTACTCGAACGCCCACGGCACGCAGATCAGGGCCGCTCTTGCCACGCTGGAAGAAGCGGTATCGGATAGCGAAGGCGGGCTGCTGGGCAAAGCCGTCAAGCGCCTGCGCGATGCCGACAAGCGCGCCGCGGAATCCACCACCGCCAAGTAGAACTGCCTCAGAAGCGCATCGTTGCCGAAAGCAGCAGCGTGCGCGGCTCGGCTTGCGCCAGCCCGCCGTAGGCATCGACCGCCGCCCAGTCATGCTTGTCAAAGACATTGCGGACATTGAGGCGAAAGGTGGTCTGCCTGCGCGCCACGGTAGTCTGGTAGCGCGCACCGATGTCGACGCGGGTCCAGTGCGGGATGCTTTGCGTATTGGCCTGGTCGACATATTGCCGTCCCGTGTAGGCCAGCCCACCGGCCAGCGTCAGGCCCGGCGCGAAGCCGGTATCCCATTCGGCGCCCAGGTTGGCTTGCAGCGTCGGCGCGCCGACAGCCGCCTTGCCCGCCGACCCGGGGCTGCTGCTGCGAACAATCCTGGCATCGAGCACGGTAGCGCTGGCCAGCAGCCGCACCCCGGCCGCCATCTCCCCGTACAGCCCGAACTCCAGCCCGCGATTGCGCTGCTCGCCGTTTGCGGCGAACAGCGTCCCGGCCATCTGGCCGCTCGCCTTGGCGATCTGGAATGCGCTGACGGTCGCCATCATCCCGCCCTGCTCCACCTTCACGCCGAACTCAAGCTGCCTTGACTTGTAGGKCGCGAATACCTCGCCGGCATTGCTGGCGCCGCCGGGGGCGGTATCGCCCTTGCTCAACCCTTCCGCGCGGTTGGCATACAGCGTGACGTGTCGCGAGGGCTTCACCACCAGGCCCAGCATCGGCGTCCAGGCGCCCTGGTCGTAGTGCGAAGCGATGGCGCCGCCGGCGCTGAAATTGTCGGACGTGACCTGCTGACGGCGCAGCCCCAGCGTCAGCTGCACGCGTTTGTCCAGCATTGACAGCGTATCGGCCAGGGCCACGCCGGACAGCCGCGTCTGGGAAACCTTCGGCACGCTGGCGGGCGCCGCGATGTACTGCACGGGCAGCGACACGGGCTGATAGAGGTTGGTCAGCGACGCGGTCGCGGCATTGTTGAAGCTGCGCTCCAGCTGGTCCCGATAGTCGCTCACGAGCAAGCTCAGGTGATGGCTCACCGCCCCAGTGTCGAAGCGGGCGCGCAGGCCCGTGTCCACGGTGGTGCGGGCTACGTTGAACTGGTAGTTCGAGTCCAGCACGGCAATATCGCCGGCCCCGTTGATGATGGTGGGCGTGATGGCAAAGAGCCTGGCCACCCGGGTACGGCCGCCGCCGCCGGCGATGAACCAGGTGAGCTTGTCGCCGATATCGTACTCCGCCTGCACCAGCAGGGACTGGTCGCGGATGCTGGAGTGTTCCCAGGGTTGCGAGATGTTGCGCCGTCCGTTGGGCGCATCGGGTACGTTGATGCCGGACACGATATGCAAGAGGCGCGATGGCGCGGCGATCCTCTCCCGCTGGCCGATGAAATCCAGCGTCGCGCGCAGGCGCTCGCCCTGGTAATCCAGTGCCAGCGCGCCAGCACCGGCGTGGCGCGACTGGTTGTCCAGGTTGGTGTCACCCGCCCGATAGTTGCCATTGAAGCGAATGCCGAACTGCCGCTGCGCGCCAAACCGCCGGCTTAAGTCAAGGTTGCCGCCCAGCTGCGATGACGCGGCATAGTCGGCCGTGACCTGGGTCAGGTCGGGACCGGTCGCCCGCTTGGGCACGATATTGATGCCACCGCCGACACTGCCGCTGGGCGCCATGCCGATCAGCATGGCGGTCGGGCCCTTGATCAGCTCGATGCGTTCGATGTAGCCGGTCGATACCCGGTAGTTAGAGGCCACGCCGTACATGCCGTCGAAGGCAATCTCGCCGAAGTTGCCATTGCCAACGGGAAAGCCGCGGATTGTGAAGGCGTCCAGGATGCCGCCAGGCTGGCTGACATAGCGCACGGACGAATCGACGGCCACCATATCGCCCACCGTGCGCGCCTGCTGGTCCTCGATTGCCTTGGCGGCGCGCAGCCGCTGCCGCCCCGAAGATCGTGACCGTGGGCAGCAACGGCGCGGCCTGGATGCCGGAGACCGCCTGCGCCTTGCGCAATGCATACCCGCCTCCCGGCACTTCCACCGCTTCCAGGCCGCTGCCTGCCAATAGCGCCCGCAGCCCGTCCGGCACGGTATAGAGGCCATTCAGTCCCGGGCTTTGGGCGCTGCCGAGCAGTGCGGCATCATAGGAAAGATCGATGCCCCCGACACTGGCAAAGCGATTGAGGACCGCGTAAAGCGGCCCAGGCGCGATGGCGAACATCCGCGCCTGGCCCGGGCTCGCCATCGGGCTTAACACCTGGCTTACCGCCGGGCTTACCACCGGGCTTACCACCGGGCTTACCACCGGGCTCGCCTGCGCGAGCACCGCATCCGGCGCCACGCCCAAGCCCAGGGCAAGACAAGCGAAGGCGCTGCAAAGCGCGAGGCGTTGTGCGGCCAATGCTTAGAAGTCCACGCTCATGGAAGCCATGAAGGTCCGCGGCGCGCCGAGCGAGATCGTGCCGTACGATGCCACCCCGGACCAGTACTTCCGGTTGAACGCATTGAACAGCCCTGCCCGGAACGTCGTGGACTTGCCGTACATCGACGTCTTGTAGCGCGCGCCGAGATCGACGGTTGTCCACGACGACACCCGCTGCGTGTTCGCCTGGTTGACGTACTCGCTGCCCGTGTAGTTGACCGCGCTGGTCAGCGTCAGGCCCGGAACCCACGGCAGGTCCCACTCGCCGCCAAGGTTGGCCATGACGGTAGGCACGCCCACGGGGCGCTTGCCAAGGGTGGCTGCGCTGTTGGTCTTGGTCAGCTCGCCGTCAAGCAGGGTCAGCCCGCCGAGCAGGCGCACGCCCTTGTAGGCCTGCCCCGACACGGTCAGCTCCAGCCCCTGGTTGCGTTGCTCGCTGTCGATGGCATAGACCGTCCCGTACAGCTGGCCGCTGGGCTTGGTCATGCGGAACGCGGCCAGGGTCGCCATCACCTTGCCCGCGTCGAGCTTGACACCCACTTCCTGCTGCTTGGTCTTGTATGGCGCAAAGACCTGCCCCGCATTCGACGCGGTCGCCGGCGCGATGTCTCCCTTGCTCAGCCCTTCGACATAGTTGGCATAGAGCGAGACGTTGTGCCAGGGCTTGAAGACGATGCCGGCCAACGGCGTGACGGCGCTTTCGTCGTACGAAGCGGTCTTCGCCCCGGTGGCCGCGTAGTTGCTCGACTTGACCTGCTGGTAGCGCAGGCCAAGGGTGAACTGCAAGCGGTCATCCAGCACGCTCAAGGTATCGGCCAGTGACAGGCCAGACAGCGTGGAGTCGGACACTTTCGGCACGCTTTGCGGCGCGGCAATGTTCTGCGCCGGGCGGTCGGCCGGGGCGTAGATATTGGATGTGACCGGCGTGCCGGACACGTTGGCGCTGGCKAATCGGTCCATATACAGGTTCGCCTGCAGCGCCAGCGCGTGCTTGACCGGGCCGGTCTCGAACTTGCTCCTGACGCCGGTATCGAAGCTCGATCGGTTGACCTGGAACTTCCAGTTCTGCACGGCCGACGAGGTCGCCCCGGCCGAATTCAGGATGGTTGGCGTCTGGTCGGACAAGCGCGCCACGTCGGAGCGGGTACCGCCGGCATCGGCAAACACCGTCACGTTGTCGGTGAGGTCGTATTCCGCGTGCAGCAGCGTCGACACATCGTTGGACTTCCACCAACCCCAGCGCTGACTGACATTGCGCCTGCCGCCCGGCGCCGACGGGACCTGCACGCCGGCTGTGATCAGGAAGGGACGCGTGGGAGCATCGACCCACTGGTACTGCTCGATCAGGTCGAGCGAGGCCCGCAGGCGCTCGCCGCGATAGTCGAGCGACAGCGCGGCCACCTCGGCGCGCGACTTCTGGTTGTCGAGCGCCGTCGGCCCCTGCCGGTGCAGGCCGTTGAAGCGAATGCCCCACTCGCGGTCTTCGCCGAAACGGCGGCTCAGGTCCACCGCGCCGCCAACCTGCGCGTCGGACGCATAGTCGAGCGTGAAACGCGTCAGGTCCGTCGCCAGCGCGCGCTTGGGCACGACATTGACCACGCCGCCGACACCGCTGTTCGGCGACATGCCATACAGCAAGGCGGCCGGCCCCTTCAGCACTTCGACCCGCTCCAGGTACTCGGTGAACAGATGGTAATTCGGCGACACGCCGTACACGCCGTCGAACGCGATCTCGGACAGGTTGCCCTCGTTGATCGGGAAGCCGCGGATATAGAACGAGTCGGTCACGCCGCCAACCTGGCCCGTGAAGCGCGTGGACGGATCGCTGTTCAGCACTTCGGCCAGCGTGGTGGCCTGCTGATCCTCCAGGCGCTGCGCGGTGTAGTTGCTGACGGCGAACGGCGTGTCCATGACGCCCTTGTCGCCCAGCAGCCCCAAGCGGCCGCCGCGCGCTACCTGGCCGCCCGCGTAGGGTTGCGGCAGTTCGCCCGGCGTCTCTGCGCCGGCGGTGACGGTCACCGCCGGCAGGGTCGGCGCGGCGTTGGCAGGGGCCGCCTGCGATTGTGCGCTCACGGCAAGCGGCGCCACGGTTGCGCCCATGGCAAGGCAGACCACGGCGTGGTGCACGGCGAGCGCAAACGGCTTGGGTCGGGGTGGGCGTCCAGCGGCGATGACAGTGGCATAACGAGTTGCAGACATGATTCCTTTCTCCGGCAGCGTTTAATTTGAGTTCCTACGCTGTAGGCCGGTCGAGAATCGAAATCCCCTCAATCTTCCTGACATATTTTTTCGGACACGCCTGGCATGGGATCAACGCCCTCCCGCCGGGCCAACCGAAACCCAGAAGCGCGTGCGATAGACCACGGTGATCGGCTGCGCCTGCATCAGGAAGCGCAGCACCCGATCGGTGTCGCGCACGTGATAGGCGCCCGAGATACGCAGATCCGCCACGCGCGGATCGCAGGCAATGTGGCCGGTGCGGTAGCGCGATAGTTCGGCCAGTACGTCCGCCAGCCGCATGTCCTTGCCTGCGATGACGCCATCGGCCCAACCGTCCGCCTCGAACGGCTGCGGCGGCGCCGGCATGCTGCCGGCCTTGGCGAGCCACCAGGTGGTCCCCGCCCGCGCTACGTCGATCGCCCCGCCCGCAGCCGGGTGCAGCTCCACGGCGCCCTCCTGCACGGTAACGCGGGCGCGTCCGTCCTCGATCCGCACCACAAAGCGCGTGCCCAACGCACGCAGGCCGCCGAACGGCGTCTGTACCCAGAACGGCCGCACCGCTGCGCTGCGGGCCGCGAAGCCATCGTCATGTCCCGTCGTCACCAGGATCTCCCCGCGCCGCAGCGTGACCAAACGGCGCTCAGCGTCCAGCGCGGTACGGATGACGGTATCGGTGTTGAGCACGATGGTGCTGCCATCGGCCAGGCGCATGGTGCGCTGCTCGCCGGTGGCCGTGCTCGCGTCGGCGAACAGGCGCTGCCATGGCGCCAGTTCGCGCACGGTTGCCGCCGTGACCACCGAGATGCCGGCCAGTGCCAACACCTTGAGCACCTGCCTGCGTTTTAGCCCGCCCACGCTACGCCGGGCGTCGGCCGCTTGCAGGGTACGCAGCGCCAGTGCTGGCGGCATGCCGGAGAAATCGGTGCGCAGTGCCTGCACGCGTTGCCAGGCAACCGCGTGCAGCGGATTGGCGTCGCGCCATTGGGCAAATGCCTTGCGCGTGCTGGCGCTGGCCTCGCTGAAGTCGAGCTTGACCATCCAGTGGATGGCCTGGTCGACGATGCGCGCGGGGATCGGAGTCGCGATCGGGGTTTCCGGCCCGGGGGTAGCCGTTGGCTCGCCTGGCCTGGCGGAATCACTCACGGGCATCAACCACCGAAACGCAAGCTGTAGCAATGGCGCAGCGCCGCCGCGACATAGCGTTCGGCGGTAGCCAGCGACACGCCGAGGCGCTCCGCGATCTGCCGGCAGGTCAGCCCTTCGAGCTGGGCCCACAGGAACGCCTTGCGCACCTGCGGCTTGAGTGCATGGAGGATGCGGTCGATGGCGATCAGGGTTTCCAGGAAAAGCAGCCGGCTCTCGGGCGACGGCGCCTGCGGCGCGGGCAGTTGCGCCAGCGTCTCCAGCCAGGCCAGCTCCAGCTCCCGGCGGCGCCAGTGCTCGATGACGAGGCCGCGCGCGATGGTGCTCAGGTAGGTGCGCGGTTCCCTGATATCGCACGGCTCGCGATGGAGCAAGCGGAGAAACACATCCTGCGCCAGGTCGGCGGCGTCAAACGCATTGCCAAGCTGGCGCCGCAGCCATCCCTGCAGCCAGCGATGGTGATCGCTGTAGAGGGCATGCACATGCTGCTGTAACGCGGATTCGGCGGCGGCCATCGCTTCCCTTGCAATCGTGAAGTGTCTGGCACGGCCAAACTTAAATGAGAATGGTTCGCATTATATGGCACGGAAAATGATTAGTGCAACCAACAGCACGGCCAGGCGCACATATTGCAACGCAGCATCTGACGTAGAATCGGCGCGATGGCCCGGCCAAGCCATCTAGTCGCTACATTTTTTTTATGCTTACCGTGTTTCTGTCTCCCCGCGCCAGCCTGCAGGTGCTGCTACCCGACGCCACTTGACCTGCCCATGGACCTGCTTTCTTCCTTAGACCCGTTGCGCCRGCTGATCACCACTTCGCTGCTGGTGGCCGCCTCGGTGTCCGCCCCGCAGACACAGGCCGCCCCCGCAGCCTTCCCGCACCGGACCGTGCACCTGGTAGTCCCTTTCACGGCGGGCGGTACCACCGACATCATTGCCCGTGTCATTGCCGATAAGCTGCGTACCCGACTGGGCCAGCCCGTGGTCGTCGACAACCGGCCGGGTGCCGCCACGATGATCGCCGCGGAGCAGGTCGCCAAGGCACCCGCCGACGGATACACGCTGCTGCTCGCCAGCTCCACCACGTTCAGCATGCTGCCCGCGCTGCGCACCGGCCTGCCCATCCCGGCGGAAGGCGCCTGGGCGCCGATCGGCATCGTCGCGCAGGCGCCTGTGATACTCACCACCCGTGCGGACTCCGGCATCAAGTCATTCGCGGACATGCTGGCGCGTGCAAGCACCCAACCGGGCACCATCACCTACGGCACCACCGGCCCGGGCACCGCGCAAAACATTGTGGGCACCATGATCGAGGCCGACCTGCATGCGGACATCACCCCCGTGCCATATCGCGGCAGCACGCAGATCCTCGCCGACGTCATTGGCGGGCAGATCGACCTGAGCCTCGACCCCATCGCCGTTGCCAAGCCTTACCTCGCGTCCGGCAAGTTGCGCCCGCTGGCGATCAGTACCGGGGCGCGCTCGCCGGAGTATCCGGGCGTGCCAACCTTTGCCGAACTCGGCATCGCCATGCCCGGCAATGCATTCTGGTTCGGCATTGCCGCGCCGCGCGCCACGCCGCAAGCGGTGGTGGAGCGGCTGGAAAAGGAATTGCAGGGGGTGCTTCTGGACCCTTCCGTGGAGGCGGTCTTCCAGCGGCAGGCGATCTGGGTCATGCGCGGCAACGCGGAGGATTTCCGCCGGCGCGTGCAAGGCGAGATAACGCAATATCGCCGGCTCGCAAAGGACGGCAAGGTGAAGCTGGAATAGCAGGAATAGCGGGAATAGCAGGAACCCCGGGTACCTGTTGCCAGGTACCYGGGGTTCCCATGGCGGCTCGCCTTTCCCAAGGCGTGGCTGCCGCCGGCGGCCGCCCTGCGCGACAGGGCGGCCAGGCTTGCACCCGCTTAAGCCTTGATGGCTGCCAGCGCGGCGTTCAGCGTCTTGCTGGGGCGCATCACGATGTCCAGCTTGGCGAAGTCGGGCTTGTAGTAGCCGCCGATATCGGCTTCCTTGCCTTGCACGGCCGACAGCTCGCCAACGATGACCTGCTCATTGTCGGTCAGTTGCTTGGCCAGCGGCGCGAACTGCGCTGCCAGGGCGGCATCGTCGGTCTGTGCCGCCAGTTCMTSGGCCCAGWACWTGGCCAGGTAGAASTGGCTGCCGCGGTTGTCCAGCTSGCCGGTCTTGGGCGACGGGTTCTTGTTGTTGTCCAGCAGCTTGCCAGTAGCGGCGTCCAGCGTCTTGGCCAGGATCTTGGCCTTCTCGTTGCTGGTCTTGATGCCGAGCTCTTCCAGCGACACCGCCAGGGCCAGGAATTCACCCAGAGAATCCCAGCGCAGGTGGTTTTCCTCCACCAGCTGCTTGACGTGCTTCGGCGCCGAGCCGCCCGCGCCGGTTTCGTACATGCCGCCGCCGGCCATCAGCGGGACGATGGAAAGCATCTTGGCGCTGGTGCCCAGTTCCATGATCGGGAA
Source organism: Cupriavidus sp. 01L46 (assembly GCF_056399905.1). NCBI lineage: Bacteria > Pseudomonadati > Pseudomonadota > Betaproteobacteria > Burkholderiales > Burkholderiaceae > Cupriavidus > Cupriavidus sp. 01L46. The sequence goes on along the minus strand of NZ_JBFTSF010000094.1, from coordinate 1,851 downwards.
CAGGTCGGTCAGGTAGTCGCGCAGGATGTTGCCGGTCACCGAGATGGTGTCCAGGCCGCGGATGACGCGTTCCAGCGTGTAGCGCATGGCGCGCACTTGCGACATGATCTGGATGTCCAGGCCGGTGGTGTCGTGATCCTTCAGGTAGGTCTCGACCTTCTTGATCATCTCGGCTTCGTGCGGGCGGTACGGGTCCAGCCAGAAAATGGCGGGCATGCCGGAGTTGCGCGCGCGCGTGACGGCCAGCTTGACCCAGTCGCGGATCGGCGCGTCCTTGACCTGGCACATGCGCCAGATATCGCCCTCTTCCACGTTCTGCACCAGCAGCACTTCACCGGTGGCGATGTCAACGATGCGGGCTTCGCCGGCTTCGGGCACTTCAAAGGTCTTGTCGTGCGAGCCGTATTCCTCGGCTTGCTGCGCCATCAGGCCGACGTTGGGCACGGTGCCCATGGTGACCGGGTCGAAGTTGCCGTTGGTCTTGCAGAAGTTGATGATTTCCTGGTAGATGCGGGCAAACGTGCTCTCCGGGATCACGGCCTTGGTGTCCTTCGGACGGCCGTCGGCACCCCACATCTTGCCGCCGATGCGGATCATGGCCGGCATCGAGGCGTCAACGATCACGTCGTTGGGCGCGTGCAGGTTGGAGATGCCCTTGGCCGAATCCACCATCGCCAGCTCGGGACGGTGTTCGTGGCAAGCGTGCATGTCGCGGATGATTTCTTCGCGCTTGGAGCTCGGCAGGCTTTCCAGCTTGTCGTACAGGTTGACCAGGCCGTTGTTGACGTTCACGCCCAGTTCGTCGAACAGCTTGCTGTGCTTCTCGAAGGCTTCCTTGTAGAAAATCTTCACGGCGTGGCCGAACACGATGGGGTGCGAGACCTTCATCATGGTGGCCTTCACGTGCAGCGACAGCATCACGCCGGTCTTGCGCGCGTCTTCCATCTGCTCTTCGTAGAAGTCGCACAGCGCCTTCTTGCTCATGAACATGCTGTCGATGATCTCGCCGTCCAGCAGCGACACCTTCGGCTTGAGCACGATGGTCTTGCCGCTCTTGGTGACCAGTTCCATCTTGACGTCGCGGGCGCGGTCCAGGGTCATGGACTTTTCGCCGTGATAGAAGTCGCCGTGCTTCATGTGCGCCACGTGCGTGCGCGAAGCCATGCTCCACTCACCCATGCTGTGCGGGTTCTTGCGTGCGTAGTTCTTGACGGCAGCCGGCGCGCGGCGGTCCGAGTTGCCTTCGCGCAGGACCGGGTTCACGGCGCTTCCCAGGCACTTCGAATAGCGTTGGCGGATGGCCTTCTCGGCATCGGTCTTCGGATCTTCCGGGAAATCCGGGACCTTGTAGCCCTTGGCCTGCAGTTCCTTGATCGCGCTGACCAGCTGGTGCACGGAGGCGCTGATATTGGGCAGCTTGATGATGTTGGTGTCCGGCAGCAGGGTCAGCCGGCCCAGCTCGGCCAGGTTGTCGGGCACGCGTTGTGCCTCGGTCAGGAATTCGGGGAATTCGCCCAGGATACGGCCCGCCACCGAGATGTCGCTGGTCGTCACGTTGATGCCGGCCGGGGCGGTGAAGGTGCGGATGATGGGCAAAAAGGCACTGGTCGCCAGCAGCGGGGCTTCGTCGGTCAGCGTGTAGATGATGGTGGGTTGCTGGGTACTCATTGCTTATCTCAGGATCAAGAAATAGGTTGGAGAACGCCACCGGCTGGGTCACAGCCCGGCAGGAATGCCCGAATTTTGCCTGAATTTTCTCCAGGGGGGTCTGAACCACACGGGGTTTTTGCTTCGCGATCGCAAAATGCAAGTTTTGCGTGGGGGCAAGGCCAGCGGTGCGTGGCGCGTGCG
>NZ_JBFTSF010000093.1:0-21177 GCF_056399905.1 Cupriavidus sp. 01L46 | reverse complement strand
ATGCATATTCATCTCCCTTCGGTTGGTCTGCGAGCATTGGATCGCTACGATGCATAATTCGTGCGATACGGCTGGATTGTCTCACCGCGATCCGTGCCCAGAATTGAGGGAAAACCCGCAAGCACTGAATCAGCGACCTTCCTTACTGCGGCTTGAAGAAATATGCGAGGGTCCGCTCGTCAGTACGGGGCGCATAGATAATGCCCTTGCGCGTGGCCCAGGTAGTCACCTGCAAGTGGATCGGGATGATGCCGCCTTCGTTGAGGGCAATTTCGGTCGCCTCCTGAAGTAGCTTGGATCGCTCGTTGTCATCCACGGTTGCCAGCGCCTTCTCCAGCACGACATCCATCTTGGGATTGCAGTATTCACCCCAGTTGTATGTACCGAAGCCCCTCTTATTGTCCACGCAGGCCAGCAACGCGCGCAGCGGCGAACTGACTTCTCCGGTCTGCGCGCCCAAGCCGCTCAGCCCGAACGACCATTCGTGCTTGATGCCCTTGGACGCGTACGTGGCCATCGGCATGCCTTCCACCTTGGTCACGAGGCCGATACGCGTGAGGTTCTGCGCAATGGTCTCGGCGATCTGCTCGTCGTTGACATAGCGGTTGTTCGGAGTATGGAGCGTCAGGCCAAAGCCGTTGGGGTAGCCGACTTCGGCCAGCAGTTTCCTGGCCCGCTCCGGCTCGTACTTGACCGGCTTAAGGTCAGGGTTGTAGCCGAACAGAGTCGACGGCACCAGGCTGTTGGTAGGCTCCGACAGGCCTTCCATCAGACGGTCCTTGATGCCCTGCCGGTTGATGGCCATGCTGATGGCATTGCGCACCCGCGCATCGGTCTTGACATGGCTATACAGCGAGGGAGGAAGTGCCCTGCCGACGGGGTAGGAGTCCAGCGAAGTCGGCGAACTTCGGAATTGGCAACTTCTGTGGCCGGCAACGCCTACGCCAATCGCAGATCCCACAACACATCAAGTACGTGTTGCGTGGAACGCTCAACGTACCCCGCACGATGTGCAATGCCAAGCCGACGCCACAACGCCGGGCGCAGCGCACGCATGACAATGCGGCTGTCGGGCAATGGCGTAGTGGCCTCATGGGGCAACAGCGCTGCGCCGTAACCTGCCGCTACCAGACTCTTGATCGCGTCGTTGTAGTTGAGCTGAATGCGCGGCGCAGGATGGTGCCCCCCGGTCGCGAACCACTCCGCAGTCAGACGCGAGAGACGCGTGGTTGCGTCATTGAGAATGAGAGGCTGGGCGGCGAGCCATTCAGGCGTGACGCGGGCCGGACACCGCCAATGCGCCGGCACAAAGGCCATCACGGGGTCGCGGCGCCAAGGCTTTATCACGAGTCCAGCCGCCGGGGGCTGAGGCAGTGCGATCAGGCCAACATCCAGCGTTCCATCCGCCAGCCGGGACAGCGTTTCATGCGAAGTGAGTACTGCAACCTGAATGTCGATAGCGGGATGGTGCTCGCGCAGCACCTCAAGCGCCTGCGGCAACAGGTGCGCGATCACGCCGGTCGACGCACCGAGCCGCACGCGCCCTTCGAGCCCCTGCACCTGACGTTGAATATCGTCTAACGCCTGCTCCGCATCGGCCAGCAGTCGACGCGCGCGCCCCACCAGCACCTCTCCTATCGCCGACGGCCTGACATGTCCGCGCTTGCGTGACAGGAGTGGAGCCCCAATGCGGTCTTCAAGCTCAGCAATGTGGAGGCTGACCGTTGGCGGCGCCAGGTGCAATGCACGCGCCGCATCGGCAAACGAGCCACGGTCGGCAATGGCGACCAGTGTGCGCAAACGGTCCAGGCTGATCTCTCGCATGTCGGCGTCCAGATTCAGAAAAACTGAATATCCACGTTATGAAATACAACTGTCCCTATTCTAGCGCTCCATGGAACATAGGGGCTCGTTCTACTTGTCACAACCCACAGTACAACCCACAGTCACCGGAGTATTTCACGTATGAGCTCTCCCGTTGTTTTCATCGACGGCGACCAAGGCACCACCGGGTTGCAAATCCACGAACGGCTGCGCAACCGGACCGACCTTAGGCTGTTCACGCTTGCCGCTGCGGAACGCAAAGATCCGCGGCGTCGCGCGGAAGCCATCAACGCCTGCGACATCGCCATCCTCTGTTTGCCTGATGCCGCCGCGCGCGAGGCGGTGCACGCCATTGTGAATCCTGCCGTCAGGGTAATTGACGCAAGTTCCGCCCACCGCACACATCCGGACTGGACTTACGGATTTCCGGAAATGACGCAGGGACAGGCTGAGCGCATTGCCAACGCACGTCGGGTCACCAATCCCGGTTGCTATCCGACCGGTGCCATTGGCTTGCTGCGTCCCCTGCTGCAGGCTGGGCTCATACCAGGCAACTACCCCATCAGCATGCATGCGGTGTCGGGCTACTCCGGACGCGGGCGTGCCGGCGTGGAGGAACATGAGGGGCAAGGTGCCGGCAGCGCGCCTTCATACCAGGTATATGGTCTGGAACTCGCGCACAAGCACCCCCCGGAGATCCAGCAGCACGCCGGGCTCGCGCAGCGTCCCATCTTCGTCCCTGCGTATGGTGCGTTCCGCCAGGGCATCGTGCTGACGGTGCCCCTGGAGTTGCGGCTGCTGGCGCCCCACGTGGATGGCGCCACGTTACACGCATGCCTCGCACGCCACTATGCCGAGGCGGCCCATGTACGTGTGTTGCCGCTGCACGAATCGTCCGTCTTGAAGCACCTGGATCCACAGGCGCTGAACGGTACGAACGACATGCGCTTAAGCGTATTTCCTAACATGGAACACGGGCACGTCCTGCTGTCCGCGGTGTTCGATAATCTTGGCAAAGGCGCATCCGGCGCTGCGGTTCAGAACCTGAACCTGATGCTCACGCGGCAATAGTGGCCGAGGTCGGGCTAGCGGTCGACACGCTTCGCTTGCCCGGCCCCCCGCACGGCGTGGCGATACAGATGCACCACTCAAATTGGTTCATCGCAACGAGACGACTTCACCGTGCCAGCCGGCGTCGGCCCTGCTCGCGATGACCAGCGCGGCCCCTGGTCCGTCCACTGCGACGACGCAGCGGCCGTCCTCGTCCCAAACGGCACTCTTGCCTATGGATGGCCATCCGCCTGTGTCTGCGCCGTGGTTAGCCATCAATACGGCGAAGCGGTGCTGTGCCGCATAGCGCCGGAGCAACGCGGTATCCGCGGCGTAACCGTTCGCGGTGAATAGCACGCCTGCCGCGTACAGGATCGCGCCCATGGTGGACGCTTGCGCTGCATGCTCTGGATGGCCCGTGTCCGCACAAACGGCGAGCGCGACAGTCTCGCCGTCAACGGAAATCGGCGGCCCGCCTGATCCGGGCGCGAAGGTCGCGTCTTCTCCTGGATGCAGGTATTGCTTCGTATAGCTGGTGACCTTGCCGTCCGGGGTCAACGTCAGCGCGCCGATCCGCACCCCATCGTCGAAGCGCAAGGGAGCGCCCACGACGGCGGTCAGTCCGCTTCGCGTGCATTCGTGACGCAGGGGCGCGAGCCGCGCGTCGTCGTCGTGGATTGCGACTTCGCTTGCAATGGTGCTCTCGTATCCGGTCAGCGACAGCTCGGGAAAGACGACCAGGCGCGCGTGTCTCGCGGCGGCTTCGCGTAGAAACGAGAGATGCCGGTCGACGTTCTGCTGTATGTCACCGGCGACGGAAATGGATTGGGCTGCTGCTACGACGAAAGACGCTGACATCGTGGGGATCTCTCAACGGTCAATCAGATAAGACGTCCGGAAATGCGGCTCGGTATCGGTCGAGCGCCATCACATCGCCCTGTGCCGCCCAGGCCGCACAAAGTGCGGAACGCAACCGAACAAGTGCATCGGGATTGTCGACGATCCCGACACCGATGGCGAACAAGCCTGGCCGGGATCGGCCGTGCAGGCAAACTCAGAGCGTGCAATGAGCCACCACCAGCAGCCTGCGGACGCACATTTGACCAACGGGAGCTTCCTGGACTATGTTCTACTCTTGGCAAAGAAGAGAATCGTGGAAGCACTTCAACGAAAACGGGGACCATGCGTCACGACGCTCGCGCCCCGCTATTTGCAACCGCATGGAGGACCGAGGCACCTATGTCAAAGACCACCAAGAAGCAATACCTGAAGGCACTCAACCGGCGCCTGAAGAAGGAATCGGCAGGCAGGTTCGATACGGAGTTTGTGTGCTATCCGGTCGGCTCGAAACCGAAAGACGCGACTGGCGTGACAGCGAGTGCGCCCGCCGATGCGCGGATCCTCGCCGTCATGGATGCTGTCCAGGCTCGGGTATTTGCCAAGTTCGAGGACATGGCAAAACACGGATAGGCCGATGTTTCGGCGACGGCGGGCTGCAACCGGAACCCGCCGCCCCTGGCACGCCGCTCAGGCCTTGGCGGGACGCCCGGTCTTGATGGCTTCGACTTTTGAGACCGCGCTCAGCAATTGCTCCGGCGAGCTTGCGGCAAGCAGCAGCAATCCGGCGCGCAGGATCTCGCTCTTCTTGATGTGCACACCCGCGTCCAGGCACCGCTGCTTGAGCTCGGCAAGCTTCGTGTAGTCGGACTTCGGCATCGTGAAGCTGTCGCGCAGTACCTTTTCCTTCTTGGCGCCCTGCACTTTTTTCGGCACGGCCGCATCGGCGCGAGCTTCCGCCTTCGATGGCTTGCTCTTCTGGGGTTTCGTCTCGGCCTTCGTCTCGGCCTTCGTCGCAGTCTTGGTCTCGGCCTTCGGTGCAGCCTTGGTCTTGGCCTTCGTTGCGGCCTTCGTTGCGGCCTTCGTTGCGGCCTTCGTTGCGGCCTTGGTTGCGGCCTTGGTCACGGCCTTCTTGCTACCCGAGCCCCTTGGCGCCTTCCCCTTGGGGGCGGCTGCGTTGCCGTCGGCTACCGGCGCGCTCGTCGGGAAATGAAAGACCTCTTTCGTCGGCGGCTTGATGATGGGTGAATTCACGGTCATTCTCAAATCAAAAACAGGCTAAACAGTATATACCGTTTAGCGACGGGCATCTGGCGGCGCCTCAAGCCGCCACCCTCGCCCGTGAGGGGCGCCTCGGTTACTTGCTAGCGGCGTCGACGGGGATCCCGGAGCCGCTGCCGGCCGCACCGCTTCGCCCGGGCCGGCGCACGGCTCTTACCATCCCGCTGCTTCCGCCACCGCAGAAGAACTGGTCGCCGCCATCGGATTCGAGCCCCGACACGCCGACGCCGGCTGGCATCTCGATGCTCTCCAGGACCTTTCCCGTTCGGGGATCGACTTGCCTCAACTCGCTCTGCTCGCCTTCCCAGGTGCCGTGCCAGAGCTCTCCCTCGATCCAGGTGACCCCGGTGACGAAGCGATTGGACTCGATGGTGCGAAGAATCTCCCCGGTTTGGGGATCGACCTGATGGATTTTCCGCTCCCGGTACTGACCCACCCAGAGCGTCCCTTCGGCCCATGCGAGTCCCGAGTCGTTGCCGCCGCCGGGCGCCGGAATCGTGGCGACCACGCGGCCGGTCTGCGGATCGATCTTCTGGATGCGATCCTCGGCGATCTGGAACAGGTGCTGGCCATCGAAGGCCGTTCCTGCGTGTGCGGCGACATCCATCGAGCGCAGCGTCTTCCCGCTCGCCGGGTCCAGCGCGATCAGCTTGTCGCCGGTGGCAAACCAGACTTGCTGGCCGTCATACGTGACCCCATGCACGCTGTCGACACCCGGAAAGGGACCATACTCACGGATGATGTCGGCCGCTGATCGTTTCATGTTTCCATCCTCGTCATGCTGCAGTGAAGTGCTTTCTATGCAGTGCTTTCTATGAAGTGCAATCCATGAAGTGCATTCTAGTCACCCGGCAGTGGCGCGGGGAGTAACAAGGTCGTCGCGAATCCCGGCACGGGCGGCGTCAGCCAGCGGCGCGCCCGCCCGCGGCCAAACGACTGCACCTTGCCGGCTGCCGCAAGCGCGTCGAGCGCCCGCTGCACGGTGCGCTGGCTGGCGCCAAGGGCCACCGCCAGGGCCGAGCTAGACCATGATTCGCCGTCCGCAACGAAGGCGAGCACTGCCGCATGCGCCTCGTCGACGGGCCTCGCCAGCACGACAACCTCACGGGCGACGTGCGGCACCAGCGCAAACCCGCGCTGGGTCGCACTCACGCCGGCCAGCGGCCCGAGCACCGTGCGAAGCCGCCCGATTTCAACGCGTAGCCGCGCGCGATGCGACTCATCGGCGTGCCTGGCGCGGAATGCCCGCGCAACGAGCGCGTCCCTCGGCACGTCCGCGGGCCACGCTTCGGCCAGCGCGCGTGCGAGCGCGAACAGCACCGGACGCCTTGCCAGCGAAACCACCGTGTCCGCGTCACGCACGGCATGACGGCACGCGTCGACGACGAGCGCCTTGGACACTAGCAATGCCTCCACCTCATCGAGCAGGAGAAACCGCTCCTCGCCACGCGCAATCAGGCGCGCCGCGGGCGTTTTCAGGACGAGGAATGCGCTCTGGACCTCCGCCGTCAGCGCGGGGATGCCGGCGTGGCGCGCGGCGCGCTCGGCCCGGGCAAGCGCTGCGCGTGCCGCCTGCGTGCGCAGGCGCCGCATCGCAATCCCCGCGACGACCAGCGCATGGGCGGCGCTGGACGCGGGCGGAAACGGCGCGGGATCGAGCTGGGCCAGCGCAAGCTCGGCCTCGTCGAGGCGCCCGATCAGGAGGAGGCGCCGGGCTTCGAGAAACCGCGCATGCGCGGCGTTCACCCGGTCGCCGTGCGCCTCCAGGGTTGCGCGCGCCGCGTCGAGCGTCTTTGCCGGCCAGCTCAGGTCGCGCGAGGCCAGCGCGATCTCGGCCTCGGCGACGACGCACCGCGCCCGGGCCACGGTCTCTTTCGGGCCGAAGGCGCGCGCCGCGCTTCGCACCAGCGCCTTCGCGCGCACGAGATCGCCAAGCTGCGCCATCGCGATGCCGCGCAGCGCAAGCGCTGGCGCGTCGTCGCGCAAGGCGACCCGGTTCAGCGCGCCGAGCGGGTCACCCGCCGCGAGCGCGCGCGCCGCGGCCGTGATCAGCGAATCCATCTGAATCCCAATCGCGCCACACTTGTCACTCCCATCGTTCGGATGCCCGGCACTAATCTATCACGACCACCAACCCGTACATCGTACCTAGCACTGAGCACTGAGTGAGCGACGATGGACACCCAACGGAGGAAAGCATGATGACGCAACACATGACCGCGACACGCGAGGCGTGGCTGGCAGCGCGGCTCGAGCTGCTCGAGGCGGAAAAGGACCTGACGCGGCGCAGCGATGAGCTGGCGCGGCGACGCCAGGCATTGCCGTGGGTCCGGGTCGACAAGGCGTACCGGTTCGAGACCGACGAAGGCAGCGCCTCGCTGGCAGACCTCTTCCGGGGGCGCTCGCAGCTCCTTGTCTACCACTTCATGTTCGGGCCCGACTACACGGCGGGGTGCCCGTCCTGCTCGTCGATCGCGGACGGGTTCAACGGCGTCGTGGTTCACCTGGCGAACCACGACGTCACGCTGACGGCAGTGTCGCGCGCACCGCTGGCGAAACTGCAGGCGTACAAGCGGCGAATGGGGTGGACGTTTCCCTGGGCGTCCTCGTTCGGCAGCGATTTCAACTTCGATGCCAACGTCTCCTTCACCGAGACGCAACAGCGCGAGGGCGGCATCGAATACAACTACCAGCGCGGTGGCCACGCGATGGACGCAGCACCGGCCCCGGAGCCCGTCGCCCAGTTCGCAGCCACATGCGGCACCGACGCAGCCACGTACTCGCGCGATCGGCCGGGCCTGAGCGCGTTCGTGCTCGAGGATGGCGTGGTCTATCACACCTACTCCACCTATGCGCGCGGGGTGGACGGCCTCTGGGGCATGTACCAATGGCTCGACCGCGCCCCCAAGGGGCGCAACGAGACGGGCATCTGGTGGCGCCGCCACGACGAGTACGGCGAGCGCTGAGCCAAGCCATGGGCAACGCGGACGCATCCCGGGGAGCGCAGGCTCCACGAAGCTTGGTCTCAGAGCGAGCCTTCCTGGGCGTCTGCGCGCTGCTCTTCTCCGCCTGCACGGCGGTGACGATCGCCTGGTCCGCGTCCATGTCGGCGATGGGCGCGATGCCGATGCCCGGCGGCTGGACGATGTCGATGGCGTGGATGCGGATGTGCGGACAGACGTGGCCCGGCGTTGCGGCGTCATTCCTCGGCATGTGGGTCGTGATGATGGCGGCGATGATGCTGCCTTCCCTGGTGCCCATGCTGTGGCGCTACCGCCAGGCCGCCGGCACGACAGGCCCGACGCGCCTGGGCCGGCTGACCGCGCTGGTGGGCGTGGGGTACTTCGTCGTGTGGGCCGTGCTCGGCATGGCCGTCTTTGCGCTGGGTGCTGCGCTGGCGGCGCTCGAGATGCGGCTGCCGGCGCTGGCACGCGCGGCTCCGCTCATGTCGGGCGTGGTAGTCCTGAGCGCCGGCGCATTTCAGTTCACCGCCTGGAAGGCCCACCACCTTGCCTGCTGCCGAGAGGCACCTGGGCCCGGCCGCGGGCTGCGGGGGCACGCCGGCACGGCGTGGCGAAATGGGCTGCAGCTCGGCCTGACCCTCGGCCTGCACTGCAGCTGCAGCTGTGCCGGCCTGACGGCGATCCTCCTTGTCATCGGGATCATGGACCTGCGCGTGATGGCTGCCGTGACGGCAGCCATCACCGTCGAGCGTCTCGCACCGGCCGGCGAACGCGCCGCGCGCGCCATCGGCGCCGTCGTCATTGGGGCAGGGTTGATCCTGATCGCGCTGGCGTGAGACGCCATGTTCAAGCGCACGCCGATGCCGTGCCTCAGCTCGCTGCCGCTGCCGTGCCAGGCATGACGCCGGTGGACGGCAGCGGCAGCCGTGCGCAAAGCAGGCTGCTGATCGCCGACCGGGCCCACAACAGCTGGCCCAGGCTGAAGCCGACCAGATAGCCCGAGGTCGTCAGCTCGACCGTACCCGCATCCGCATGCAGCGCCATGGCAAAATTCTCGCGCGGCATTGATGCACCCACCTAATAGATGTTTGCGGATTCTAGCGCCTGGCACGCGCGAGCGCGATGATTTGTGGAGGCGCCCCGGATAGTGGGCACGGAAGCGGGCACGGATCCGCGACAGCGCCTATTTCGACGGACGCTGCGACGTGTGCATCAGCCGGTTGAGGAACCAGCGGCCGGCGGGGCCGGGCGGCGTGTCCTTGCGGTAGACCGCGAACATGGCGATCGGCGGCGTACGCGGCTGAAAGCTCTCCAGCCGCAGGGTGACCAGCTCGCCCGCATCGAGATCCCCCTGCACCATGGCCGCTGGCATGTGCCCCCAGCCGAAGCCGGCGCGCAGGAAGGCATGCTTGGCGCCCAGGTCGGCCAGGCGCCAGGTCAGCGGCGAGAACACGCCGAAGGTTTTCCCTTCGGTCAGCGTGGTGCGGTCGGTCAGGACCAATTGCACGTGCTCCTCCAGCTCCCGTACCCGGATCACACCCCTGCGCGATGCCAGCGGATGCGAGGGCGCGGCCACGGTCACCATCGGCACGTCGAGCAGCTTTTCCGCGTCCAGCGTCTCGGGAACGGCCGGCATCGATCCGCTGATGCCGAGCCGGCAAACGCGCTCCAGCACCGGGCGCATGACCGCGCCCAGTGCCTCGACATACAAGCGCAGCGGCGTATGCGGAAACGCGTCGCGGAACTCGCCGACCGCCCCCGTCAGCGGGGCCATCGGGTACATGACATCCACCACCACCGACAGCTCGGGTTCGAGCCCTTCGGCAATGGTGCGCGCCTTCGACTTGAAGCCGTCCATGCCGCCCACCACCACACGCGCCTGCGCCAGCAGCGCGGTTCCCTGCTCCGTCAGGCGCGGGTAGCGGCCGCTGCGATCGAACAACTGCACATCGATCTGCCCCTCCAGGTTGGCCAGCGTATGGCTGACCACCGACTGCGCGCGCCGCAGCTTGCGCCCCGCCGCGGAGAAACTGCCCTCGTCGGCGGCAGCGATGAAGGTGCGGAGCTGGTCCAGGGATACGCCGTCGAGCATGTATCTACTCCTTAGATGGATCTCATCGAGAAATATAGGCTACCAAGAGAGATGTCGAGTACCTAATCTTTGGTCATGCGATCACCGAAGGAGACTTTCATGGAAAACGCAGCGCACGCCCGACATGCCGGGGAGCCGGCCCGGATCCATCACCGCACCGCACGGCCGGATGCGGCAAACAACCGTGGCATCGTGCTTCGCACCGGTGGCCACCGCCATGGCGCCGTCTCGCGGATCGTCAGTCCCGGCGACGTTGGCAAGCTGATCAAGCCTTTTGTCTTCCTCGACTACTTCGACTTCGCTCCCTCCGGCGACGCGCTGTTCCCCATGCACCCGCACTCGGGCATTGCCACCCTCACCGTGCTGCTCGAGGGCGAACTGCAGTATGAGGACACCACCGGCGCGGCCGGCGTGTTGATGGCGGGCGGCCTGGAATGGATGCGGGCGGGTAACGGCATCTGGCACTCAGCCAGCCCTGCGAAGGGCGACCGCCTCCAGGGCTACCAGCTATGGCTTGCCCTGCCGCGCAGCCTGGAGAACGGCACCCCGCACAGCCAATACCTGCCTGCGTCGTCCGTGCCGCGCAGCGGACCGGCGCGCGTGATACTCGGCTCGCTGGCTGGCAGGGACAGCCCGGTAGCCGCGCCATCCGGGGCGGCACTGCTGCACGTGCGCCTGGCCGCTGGCGAGAGCTGGCGCTACCAGGCGCCCGCCGGCCACACCGTGGCTTGGGCACACGTCAACCGCGGCACGCTGGCGACTGGCGGCGAGCGGCTGAAGGACGAACTCGCGGTCTTCACGCAGTCCGAGGACGCGCTCGATTTCACTGCCGAAACCGATGCGGATTTCATCGTCGCGTCAGCCGTTCCCCATCCGCACGACCTGGCACTTGGCTACTACTCCGTCCATACGTCGAACGACGCGCTGCGCAAGGGCGAGGCCGAAATCGCCAGGGTCGGCATGCAGCTACATGCCGATGGCCCACCCGCAGGGAGAACATCATGAACATCGCAGCAGAGCTATTGCGGCAACACCTCCGGTGGCTGGTTGATGACAACCAGCAATGGCAGGAACTGATTGCCGAGGACATCGTGTGGGAGTTGCCCTACGCGCCCGGCATCGGGCATCCGGCGCGATTGAGCGGCCGGGACGCGGTGATCCGCCATGTCTCCTGGTTCATCGGCGCGGTCTCCGACTTCCGCTTCTTCGACGCGCAGATCCTGCCCGCGGCGGATCCCCAGCAAGCCGTTGCGCGAGTGCATGCCGGAGGGCTGATCAAGTCGACCGGGCGCGTCTACCGGCAGGAGTACGTCGTTTTTCTGACCGCCAGCGACGGCAGGATCGCGCACCTGCGCGAGTACTTCGACCCCGTGCAGGCTGCACTGGCGCTGGACACCCCGATTGTGGGCATTACCTCAAGGAGCCTTTGATGAAAGCCATCCGTGTAGCCGCTTACGGCGGCCCCCATTCACTTGTACTGCAGGAACTCGATGATCCCCGCCCTGGCGACGACGAGGTGCTGATCGATGTGGCCGCCACCTCGGTCAACCCGATCGACTGGAAGATCGTCAGCGGGGCCATGCAGGCGTTCATTCCACTACCGTTGCCCCTCACGCCCGGGGTGGATGCGGCCGGGACTGTCGTCGCGGTCGGGCGCAACGTCACCACGCTGGCGCCGGGCGACGAAGTGCTGGGATTCATCGGCATCGTCGGTGGCTATGCAACCCGCGCCGTGGTGGAGGCCGGGCGCCTTGCCCGCAAGCCGAAGCATCTCGGGTTCCTGGAGGCCGCCAGTATTCCCGCGGCTGGCTTGACTGCCTGGCAGGCGCTGCACGAGCACGGCAAGCTGCAGGCAGGACAGAAAGTCCTGATCCATGCCGCTGCCGGCGGCGTCGGCAGCGCGGCCGTGCAACTGGCAAACCTGGCCGGCGCACAGGTGATCGGCACGGCTTCGGCCGCCAACCGGGGCTACCTGCGGGAACTGGGGGCGGCGGAGGTGATCGACTACACTGCGGAGGACTTTGCCACCAAGGTTGCAGGCATCGATCTTGTCCTCGACCTGGTCGGCAGCGACACGCAACAGCGTTCCTGGCCGGTACTCAAGCGCGGCGGCGTGCTGGTCTCCACCGTCAGCCCACCGGATGCCAGGCGCGCCCAGGAAGCCGGCGCAGCGGGAAAGCACTTTGCGACGCGCTCCGATGGCGCCCAGCTCCACACGCTGGCCTCGCTGTACGCGTCCGGAAAGCTGCGCGCTGAAATCGACGCCACCTATCCACTCGCTGATGCTGGCGAGGCAATGGCAAAGAGCATGGCTCGGCATGTGCGCGGCAAGGTGGTCATCCAGACGGCATAGGGAGCCGCACTGCCTCGGCGAATATAATGCCGGGTTGCTCCTTTGCCCCGCATCCGTCCATGAAGAAAGCCGCATTGTTGACCCTGGCGCTGGCCTTGCACGCAACCGCGCAGGCCGCCGGCGACGCGCAGGCCGGCAAGGCGGTATTCACCTCGAAGTGTGCCTCCTGCCACAGCGTCGGGCCCTCGGCGCGCGCCGCGTTTGGCCCCCAGCTCAATGGGATCTTTGGCAGGGTCGCCGGCGCCACGACCGACTACAAGTACTCCCCCGAGATGAAGACATCGGGCGTTGTGTGGTCCGAGAAAACCTTGAGCGCGTTTATCCAGTCGCCCAGCAAGGTTGTGCCCGGCACCAGGATGCGCTTCTGGGGGATCAGCAATGAGCGGCAGATCGCGGACCTGCTGGCCTACCTGCATGCGTACCAGTAGCAAGCGCTACAGAAAGATTCAAACGCTCCGTAACCGATAGAATAGGTGCCAGCGCCACGAGGCATGGCGCTCCCAACAGATCTGATCCGGAGTTGGCATGGAACCCCTCTCATTCGAGTTTGTTACCGTCGAGGAAGCGAGGTTGATCCTGGATGGCGCCGTGCCCACGCATGGCAAGCCCGACTGGACTGGCCAGCGGCAACCCGAATCCGCGGAAGCGAAAACCCTCACGGCCAACGCGCTCAAATGGCTGGCCGTGCTGCCACCGCAGGCGCGGCCCCTGGAGCTGTGCCGCAGCTATCCGCGCATCGGCAACCAGCTGGCAGCGCTTTGGGCTGACCCAGCCGCGCTATCGGCCTACCTGGCCGACCTGCTGATCGACAAGCGCGGCGGCCGCCAGGGGTTCCCTGACGGCATCGCGCTTGAATTATCGCAATTGCAGGAGCACCTTCTGCGCACGATGGAGCCGTAACGGCATAGCGCCATAGCCGCTTTGCTGCATTGCGGCGCGCCGGCAAGGATTCTGCGTTCCGCTTAGTGCGCTCTTCCCGGCGTGCAGTCTTCCACCATGCCGGAGATGCGGCTGGCGCTCAGCATGGGGTGCCATTCCCCGGAGCTGCGGATCTCGACGTCGGTGCCCTCGGCGCCCTCGGTAGCGCGGCGCAGGCTGACCAGGTGGAAGAACTTGTATTCATCCGCGTCCGCACGCCCGACCCGGATATCGACCTTGCCGGGTTCCGGGTACGCGATCACGGTGGCGTCGTCGCCCAGCCGCTGCTTCAGGCACAGCACCAGGTCGCCTACGCTGGCCTTGGAGTGCACGCGCTTCGGATCCATCGCCTGGATGGAATTCGCGGTCACGCCGCCCGAACAGGCTGACAGCAATTGCGCCGCCATCGCGGCAACCAGCCATGCCCGTACCCGTACCTGACCTTTTGACATTCCCGTTCCTCGGCTAAATGCGTCGGATGATGTTACATCAAGTGAATTCGGATGCTGATGCGCGCGCCGCACGCGTAACACGATGCGGCGGAAACAAAAAAGCAAAAGGCCTGCACGGATGCAGGCCTTTTGCTTTCAATCTTGGTGCCCAGGAGAGGACTCGAACCTCCACAGTGTTGCCACCGCTAGGACCTGAACCTAGTGCGTCTACCAATTTCGCCACCTGGGCTAGGTGAGGCTGCGAATTCTACCCAACGCAACGAAATTTGCAAGTGCTGGCCGCGCTGAATCAGAAGAAAAGTACAGTTTTCCCCGGGCATCGCCCGCTGCCGGCCCTGCTGGTGTCCGCCCAGTCCAGGGAAATGGACAAGCAGCCGGAAAGATTTCCATCCATCACTTGGCGCACCGTGCACGGCCCACGCCGGTTGGCCGCCCTCCCGGCCCTGCGTATTTTTCTCTAGCATTGCTTCCATGCCCTGTCGATTTCGACGGCTCCCGTTCGTCGTCCCAATGACGGCGCGCGCAAGGCTCGCCGCTTCGCAGGCAATCCCAAAGGAGATCGGACATGCATTACATCGATGGATTTGTTGTCGCCGTGCCCACAGCCAAGCGCGACATCTACCGCGCGCACGCCGAGGCCGCCGCCGTGGTGTTCAAGGATCATGGCGCGCTGGGGCTGGTCGAATGCTGGGGCGACGATGTGCCCGAAGGCAAGCTCACTTCGTTCCCGATGGCCGTCAAGCTGGAGAAGGACGAGACCGTGGTCTTCTCCTGGATCACCTGGCCATCGCGCAAGGTCCGGGACGAAGGCATGAAGGCCTCGATGGAAGATCCCAGGCTGCGCAGCCAGGGACCGATGCCGTTCGACGGCAAGCGGATGATCTTTGGCGGTTTCGAGATGATCGTCAACGCTTAGTGGCTTGGCGGCGGTGCGTGATGGACCTTGCCCGGGGTTCCCGGGCTGGGTTCGTTTTGGCCGCAGGAGCACCGCCGCCCTGTCCATGGCCGGCGACGGATCGATCACGATGCAGTTCGGTGGCTGTGAAGCGCAGACGGCCAACTGCCTGCCGATCGTCCCGGGCTGGAACGACACCGTGCGCCTGTACCGCCTGCACGCGGAGATGCTGAACGCATGGCGCAAGCGCGGATAAAAAACCGGCTCGTGGCCTGGTATCGGGAGATCAAGGCGCTGGAAGATGAAATATGGACGAACACGCAGCCGACCCCAAACCAGATTGCGCAATGGCGCGATGAAATCGAGAACATCGATGCGCATGCCAGCCGGATACGGATTCCGGAGCGCTATTTTGAGGATGCCTACGCGCTCAAGCAGGCAATCGGCGTCGTACGGGACCGGATTGCCCAGGCGGCGGCGAAGGGGAAAGCGTAGCCACGGATACGGCAGCGCGTCCTTTGGCGCCGCCTCGGACAACGTGGTCGTGCCGATGGCTGCGACAATGCTAGAATAATAAATCCATCTGGCTGGATTCATCGTGTCCGAAGCAAGCAAGCGCCCCAAGAACCCCGAACTGATCCGAACCCAGTGCCTATCCGTGATGCGGGACCTGCTGGTCTCCCAAGGCCCTGAATCGGTGACGCTCGACCTGGTGGCACAGCGCGCCGGCGTGACCAAAGGCGGGCTGCAGTATCACTACCGCAGCAAGAATGCCCTGCTCGAAGCGCTGAGAGACCAGCTCCTCGAGGAATTCGACAAGACCTATCAACACGCGCTGTCTGCCGAGCCAGATCGTCCTGGCAAACATGCCCGCGCCTACATCAAGACGTGTTTCGACGATACGGCTTCCAACAACGCGATCGGAACGCAGCGTGCCATCGCCATGCTGGCCTTGACGCTCCCCTCCTGCCGCCAGGCATGGAGCGAGCGCATGACGGACGCCCTCGCGCATGACCTCGCCGGCACCGCCGCCGAAGACCAGCTCCTCATCTGCCGGCTGGCGGCGGATGGCATGTGGTTTGCCGAGATGTTCGAGGTCTATGACGTCGATGGGGCACGCAAGGCGCGCCTGCTTGCCCTGTTGCTAGACATGTGCGACAGGGCCACCTCCTGATCAGGCTGACTGACAAGACAGGCCACATTGACCTGGAGCGCTACCCACGCTCCCACCGCGAATTCCATGCCCGCCCCCACTCCCCACACCATCAGCAACACCACACTCTCGCGCAATGGCATCGTTGAAATTCTTGCGCAACGTCCGGCCCAGCTACGTTTCGAGCAATGCGGCTTTGACGATCAAGACCTCGGCGGGCTGGATTTTTCGTCCGTGGAATTCCTGATGTGCACCTTTGCCGGTGCGCAACTGAAAAGGGCGAAGCTCGTCGAGTCGAAGTGGATGCGCTGCAAGGCTGCCGGCGCCGACTTCACGCTGGTGGACGCAGCAGAAGCACGATTCTGCAGCAGCGACCTGAACAACACGCAATGGGACCGCGCGCGGCTGTCCAGCGCCATCTTCACGGAAACCAAGCTGACCGGCGCCCGGTTCCGCGAGGCCGCCACCCTGGGCCTGGTGTTCCACAGCAGCCTGCTCGTCGGCAGCGACCTGCGCGGCTTGTCATTCCGCAAGCAACACCTGGAGCAGCTCGACTTGTCCGATGCCGACCTCGCCGGCTGCGACTTCCGGGATGCGCTGTTCGACGGCGGCAGCCTGCGCGGCGCCAACCTGAAGCAAGCCCGCTTCGATGGCGCGGACCTCCGCCTCGCCGAGCTGGGCGGACTGAACCTGATGTCTGCCGCGGCTTCGTTCAAGGGCGCCATCATCTCGGTTGAACAAGCCGCGGAGATTGTCGGCCAAGCCGGTATCCGCGTCAGCTGAATGGCCGCACAAGGCACAAGGCTATGCGGATCGCGTCCGATACGCGAAGAACGACGCGAAGCACGACGCGCTCCAGGCCTTGGTACGGCCTACCCCCGGCGTACCGCGGTCACCTTGCCGTCCTTGACGTCCAGCGTGCGGCGCTGCGGGTTGTAGTCCATGGTGCCGGGCATATGCTGGCCTTCCCGATCACCAAATCGCCAGGCGCAGCCGTTGAGCAAGGCGACGGCATTGGCCTCGCTTTTACCGATCAGGGCTTCATCGCCAAGCTTGTCCGCCTGGCAACCCTCCGGCGTGCCGCGGCCGCCCTGCGGGCCCGGGTCAGGCACCGCGCTGGCGGTGGGCTGGGCGGCGCATCCCGCCATGAGCGTTGCGAACACGATCGCGCCCGCCGAGACATGCCGGGCCCATATGCTTTGCAGTTTTGGCATTCAATTCCCTGATGGTGAGGTGGAAGAAGCCAAGTCTAGAGCAGGAAGGCGCCGCCCGAGCGCCTTGGTGCCCATGCCGCAGCACGGCCTCAACACGGCATCAACACTGCCATGACCTGGCCTTGGCTTAGCCTTAGCGCGTCCTCTTCGCAGCGTCTTGCGCCTCCGCCCACAGGCGCTCCTCCTGGGCCCGCAGCTCTGGCGTGAGCTCGGCACCAAAATCGTCGAGCTCGAACAGCGGGCGAATCTCGATCTCGGAGTCGCTTTGCATGGGGTTGGGGCAGCGCTTGACCCATTCGACGGCCTCTTCCATGGACTTGACTTGCCACAGCCAGAACCCCGCAACCACCTCCTTGGTCTCTGCGAACGGTCCATCGACCACGGACCGCTGGCTGCCAGAAAATTGCACCCGCTTGCCTTTGGCACTCGGGTGCAAGCCCTCGCCCGCGAGCATCACGCCCGCCTTGACGAGCTCTTCATTGAATTTGCCCATTGCGGTAAGCAGCTCCGTGCTGGGCATTTCGCCAGCCTCTGACTCTTTCGTTGCTTTGACCATCACCATGACACGCATCGTCGCTCTCCTTGAGTGAATTGAGGGTGCCGCACGTCCTGAAACCGGATCAGGATTGACGGGCGGCTCTGATACTACGACGAATCGGGATACCGGAAATCGACACCACCTTCAAAATATCTGGCGGGGAGCCGGCCCGGCCCGACCCGGCCCATTTTGGCCGGATTTGGCCTGATTCACCCGCGAGGCGCGACAATCACATCCGATCGGGTTCTTTAAGCCTCGCTTAAGACTCGGCCCGTAGACTGCGATCACACAAGACAACCCGGATCCCGGATAGGAGCTGCCATGACCCCCCAAGAGATGCAAGCGCTGGAAGGCTTCCTGACCCAACTCACGCAGGCCAGGGCTAGCGCCAAGGATCCCCAGGCGGACGCCCTCATCGCCGACGCGGTCGCCAGGCAGCCGGATGCCGCCTACCTGCTGGTCCAGCGCGCCATGATGCTTGACCATGCCCTGGCCACGGCAAAGACGCAGATCTCCACGCTGCAGAGCCAGTTGCAGATGGCGCAGGCCAACGGCGCCAATCGCTTCCTCGACCCGGAAAACGCCTGGGGCAACAGTGCCAACCGCGTGGCACCCAGCCCCGTCATGCCGCCGCCGATGGCCGCGCCCGTGACAGTGCCGCAGGCCTTCCAGGCGGCCCAGCCCGCGCCCGCGCAGCCATCCCGGCCCGGATTCCTGAGTGGTGGCCTGGGCGGCACGCTGGGCGGCATTGCCACGACGGCAGCCGGCGTGGCCGGCGGCGCGCTCCTGTTCCAGGGCATCGAGAACATGTTCCATCGCAACGGCAATGGCAACAGCGCAAGCGGCTTGCTGGGACAGCCAGGCACAGGCGCGCAGCCAACGGAGACGGTCGTCAACAACTACTACGGCAATGACGACCGCTCGCCGCTGGGCTCGCCGGATGCGGCATTGGACAGTGGTCTTCTGGATGATGCATCGGGCAACGACGACTTCCTGAGCGACGACACCTGGAACGCCTAGCGTGTTCGGGGGCTTGCCAGGTGTGCATGGCAGCGGCCTGGCGGCCCCGCCGCGCTGATTGAACCGCGGCACCCGGGGTGGAGATGGCACCGGCAACGGCGATACACTCTTGCACTTCTTGCGCTACGCTCGCACCCTGGGAACCCGATCCATGCCGCAACCTCACTTGCTCTATCCCGCCATCGAACCCTATGAGACCGGCACGCTAGATGTCGGCGACGGCCACGTGGTCTACTACGAACGCGTCGGCACACCCGGTGCCAAGCCGGCCGTCTTCCTGCATGGCGGCCCCGGTGGCGGCATATCGGCCGACCACCGCCGCCTGTTCGATCCGGCGCGCTACGACGTCATGCTGTTCGACCAGCGCGGCTGCGGCCGCTCCACGCCCCACGCGGGGCTGGAGGCCAATACCACGTGGCACCTTGTGGACGACATCGAGCGCCTGCGCAAGCTCGCCAACGTAGAGCGCTGGCTGGTCTTTGGCGGCTCCTGGGGCTCCACGCTGGCGCTGGCCTATGCGCAAAAGCACCCCGAGCGGACCAGCGAACTGGTGCTGCGCGGGATCTATACCGCGTCCCGTGCGGAACTGGATTGGTACTACCAGTACGGCGTATCCGAGGTATTCCCCGAGAAATGGGCCCGCTTCCAGGCCCCCATCCCGCAAGCCGAACGCGGCGACATGATGGCCGCCTACCGCAAGGTGCTGACCGGCAGCAATACCGCAAAGCAGCTGGAGGCCGCCCGCGCATGGAGCGTGTGGGAAGGGGAGACCATCACCCTGCTGCCCGACCCCGCCAACAGCGCCAAGCATGACGACGGCCATTTCGCGCTGGCGTTTGCGCGGCTGGAAAACCACTACTTCACCCATCTCGCCTGGCTGGAAGACGGCCAGTTGCTGCGCGACGCGCATCGCCTTGCCGGCATCCCCGGCGTGATCGTGCACGGGCGCTACGACATGCCCTGCCCGGCCCGCTACGCCTATGCGCTGCACCAGGCATGGCCGGGCTCGGAACTGCATCTGATTGAAGGGGCGGGGCACGCCTGGACCGAGCCCGGTATCCTGGATCAGCTGATTGCCGCCACCGACCGTTTTGCCGCGGCGCAATGATCGTCCAGGTGCTGCCAGCCCTGGGAGGCACAGCACCGACAGCGCCGACCGCGCCGAAGCGGACTTTTGATGGCCGGCGGTTGGGGTCTTGAACACCCGTGTCCTAGACTTGAAGACCGCACTGCCACCACCCCGCTGCGCATTGGCCGGCGGATAGCAAAGCGGCATTCAAAGCTCTCACCGACAGGGTGCACTATGGAATTCCTGAACTCCGGCAAAGTCCTCCCCGCAGGGCTGCCCTTCTCCGAAGCCGTGCGCGTTGGCGATACGTTCTACCTCTCGGGACAGATGGGCATCGTCCACGGCAGCACCCGCCTGGTGCCCGGCGGCATCCGCGAAGAAGCCAAGCAGGCGCTGATGAACATCCGCATCACACTGGAAGCACACGGCCTGTCGCTCAAGCACGTCGCCAAATGCACCATCTTCCTGGCCGACATCAGCGAATGGCAGGCGTTCAACGAGGTCTACAAGGAGTTCTTCCAGGCGCCCTATCCGGCGCGCAGTGCGCTTGGGGCGAATGGGTTGGCGCTTGGGGCCAGGGTGGAGGTGGAGTGTATTGCGGTGTTTAGTGGCTGAGGTGGTGGTGCGTGGCTGCGAGCGGCCACAACCCCTGGTTGCGGGAGGGGGGTGGCACAACTCGCCCTGCCGCTCTCGCCTAGAGCATGCCTCGATCTCCCTCCCTCGATACTTGCTCGCTTTTAGCCCCGCTGACGCGGGGGGTGTCTCTTGTGGGCGGGGTTTTACTGCTTCTAGCTGCTGGCGCGGCTGTACGGTGTTGGCCGTTTTGGAACGTGTGAGATGTCACTTCTCTTTACTCGTAAAGAGAAGTAACCAAGAGAAAGCGATCCTTGCAGGAGGCTGGCTTGTCGGGGTTGCGTAGCCCGGTGGTTTCGTCGTCAGGCCCCGGGTTTTAATAGCCTCATGCCGTTACCGGTTTGAATGGCCACGATCCTGCGCATGGCGCTGGTTTCGTGGTGAGGCTGCTCGGTAGCGGCATCCCTGCTCATTCACACATCTTCCGGTACCGGTTCGAAGCGCCACGATATATCACGCTATGATGGTTTCGTGGTGGGGTGGGCGCGGTGAGAGAATTCTTCGGCCTATCAATCCGGTGCCACCGCGCCCACGACGGAAATGCGACGCTTGCAACTTCGTGGCCGGCCACTCCGCGAGCGACAGACGGCGTGAAGTTCGTGGTGGGCGCTACCGGGGGGACCACCACGAATCCTTGGACATTGGCTGGGTCGTGGTGGTCTAAACTGGTAACGGCACGAGTCCATTAGCACCCGGGGCCGTACGACGAAACCATTGGGGTCCCCAATGACGCCACGCCAGCCTCCTGCAAGGATCGCTTTCTTTTGGTTACTTATATGAACGCGCCCCGGTTTGCCAGGTAAATCATCTCATGATGCTCGGCGAGGATTTGGTTGCAGCCTTATATCCGGCCTCATGCAGGTCAAGCCTGCGGGCCCCTATGGA